>CAYLRW010000030.1:0-18666 GCA_964386405.1 uncultured Acidaminococcales bacterium
TATTACCGTTTGTCAGAAGGTAACAGGGTTCGTGCTGTCAAGATATTAGCGCCGCGCGGCATAATTTATGACTGCAATGGCGAAGAACTGGTGAAAAACGAACCAGGTTTTGTAGTTTCTTTGCTGCGGACCAATAAGAAACCGGATATGGCAGTGATTAATAGATTAGCAGCTATCATTGAAATGCCTCCTGAGCAGATTCTGGAAAAAATTAAGCAGAATGAAGACAGTTATGAGCCGATTCGCATAAAAAGCAACCTTTCGGCAGCAATGGTAACTAAGATTGAAGAACGTACTGAAGAATTGCCAGGAATTTTGCTTGAATTGCAGTCTATCCGAAAATATGTGAATAATGAAATGGCTGTGCATGTGCTTGGTTATGTCGGTGAGGTCAGTGATTATGAAATTAGCAAAGACCAAAACACGGAACTCAAGGTTGGCAGCATGGTTGGCAAGTTTGGTTTGGAACGTTTTTACGATAATTATTTGCGTGGAACTGACGGCAGTTACCGTGAAGAAGTAGATGTAGCGGGCAGGGTTGTGCAAACGCTTGATGAATTGCCGCCTAAGCCCGGCCGGGGACTTGTTCTGACGGTGGATGCCAAATTGCAGCGCGAAGCAGAAAAAATAGTTGATGAACATCTTAAATATTTGCGTTCCAGCGGTTTTGCTCCTAATGCTAATGCAGCAGCTATCATAGCTATCGACCCGCGCAACGGAGCAATCAAGGCCTTGGTAAGCAGACCAGCCTTCAATCCTAATTTATTTGTCAATGGTATATCTTCCAAGGACTGGCAGGCCATTAATGATAATCCTTTTGACCCTATGTCCAACAAAGTCATATCCGGTGAATATCCGCCGGGTTCTACCTTTAAAATCGTAACTGGTTCAGCAGCACTCGAAACAGGCAAAGTAACGCCGCAGGAAATGATTTTTGACTCGGGCAAACACTGGCTGATACCAATGGGCAATTCTGAAGGCGAAGCTTTGGGTTGGATTAATTTTCATAAGGCACTGGCAGCTTCGGATAACGTATATTTCTATGAGATGGGTAATCGGGTAGGAATCGACGTTCTGAAGAAATATGCCGCCTTGTTTGGTTTTGGCAAGACTACAGGAATAGATCTTTTTGGTGAAACAGAGGGCATAATTGCGAGCCCTGAATATAAAATGAAGGTTTTTAATGAAGACTGGTATCTTGGCGATACCTTTAATGCGGCCATAGGGCAGGGCTTTAATCTGGCCACGCCGATACAATTGGCGGTTATGCTGAGTGCTGTCGCAAACAATGGTGATATTTACAGACCACATCTGGTGGAGAAAATTGTTAATGATGACGGCAGTGTTGTCAAGGAAATAAAACCGGAAAAAATCGGACATCTGCCGGTATCTGCGGAAACTTTGGAATTGCTGCAAAGTGCTTTGAAAGCAGTTGCACAGGAGGGTGGTACGGCTGCCCAACTCGCCAAATTGTCAGTACCTGTTGCCGGTAAGACCGGTACGGCTGAAAATCCTCATGGCAAGGATCATGGCTTGTTTGTCGGTTATGCACCTGCTGACAACCCAAATCTGGTTGTGGTTGCAGTTATTGACCAAGGCGGCTTCGGCTCTGTATCTGCAGCGCCTATAGTACAGCGGATATTTGAATATGTTTTTCCGCCTAAGCAGCCGGCTATAGTTAGTAATAAGAAAAAATCTTAGAAAGGGAAAATGAAATTGAGCAGAATACTGAAAAGATTGGACTATGTACTGCTATTCGCTGTTTTGGCACTTACAGCTATAGGTATTACTTTAATTGGCAGCGCAACACATATTAATCTTGCATCAGAAGACCGCTACTGGTTTGTGCAGCGGCAGAGTATGTTTGCAGTGCTTAATTTAATATTTATCTTTTTCTCTTTGCGCTTTGATTACCGCTTATTGGAAGATATGTCCAACAGACTTTATATCTTTAATTTAATTATGCTGCTTGCAGTTATGTTTCTTGGACACTCAGCACTTGGTGCACAGCGCTGGATTCAGATCGGGCCTGTCAGCATCCAGCCAAGCGAGTTTTCTAAAATTATTATGATTGTAGCGCTTGCAGCCTTTATAAATAAGAGACTGGACGATTTGGATTCCTTTTGGAGCTGGTTCCCTGTGTTCGGGTATGTATTAGTACCTTTCCTCTTAGTTATGAAACAGCCTGACTTAGGTACGGCACTTGTTTTTGCCGCTATCTTATTGGGCCTGATGATTATTTGCGGGTTCAAGAAGAAGTTTTTTGTGCGTTTGTTTGGTATAGGCATTGTGTCGGCACCACTATTGTGGATGGTATTGCATGACTACCAGAAGATGAGGCTGAAGGTTTTTCTTGATCCGGGACTTGAACCGCAAGGCGCTGGTTATCACGTTATTCAGTCGATGATTGCAATTGGTTCCGGCATGCTGACAGGCAAAGGATTATTTTTAGGGACTCAGAGCCAACTGGACTTTCTCCCGGAAAATCACACAGACTTTATTTTTGCAGTTGCCGGCGAAGAATTCGGTTTTATCGGTACAACGATCATTCTGCTTTTGTATTTGGTAGTAATCTACCGCGGCCTTAATATAGCGATGAATGCTACCGATGATTTTGGCACTTTATTGGCGACAGGCATAGTCTCTATGTTTGTCTTCCATGTTTTGGTTAATGTAGGTATGACGGCAGGCATTATGCCTGTTACCGGTGTGCCGCTGCCCTTTATGAGCTACGGCGTGAGTTCCTTAACTACAAATATGGTTTTGATTGGTTTATTGCTTAATATTAATATGCGTCAGCAAAAGCTGACTTTTAAGTAAGGAGAAAGATATGACTAAACAGTTGTTTCCCATAGACATACTTAGCCAGGTGCAAAAACCAGCCCGCTATACCGGCGGTGAATTCGGCAGCATCATCAAAGCGGCAGAAGATACCAAGGTTTCTATCGTTCTGGCTTTCCCTGATGTATACGAAGTAGGCATGAGTTATTTGGGCTTCAAAATTCTTTACCATATCCTCAATAAGGAAGAAGGGGTTGCAGCTGAACGCGTGTATGCTCCCTGGGTTGATATGGAAGCCAAGATGCGTGAAAATGCTTTGCCGCTGACCTCGCAAGAGACAGGGAAAGTTCTCAGAAATTTTGATTTTGTCGGCTTTACGCTGCAATATGAAATGTCTTATACAAATATTCTTAATATGCTTGATCTTGGACAAATACCGTTGTTCAGCAAAGAGCGTACCAATGCTGATCCGTTTGTTATTGCCGGCGGACCCTGCGTTTATAACCCAGAGCCGTTGGCAGATTTCGTCGATTTCTTTATCATCGGCGAAGGTGAAGAAGTCATGGTTGAGCTGATGAATACCTATAAACAATGGCAAAGCGAAGGCTTGCCTGGCGGCCGCAGCGAATTTTTGAACCGTGTTGTTCATATTGATGGCATTTATGTACCAGCTTTCTATGATGTTGAATATCTCGCGGATGGCAAAGTGGCAAAAGTGACAGCCAATAATCCGCTGGCACCGGCAGTTGTCAAAAAACGCGTAGTGAAAGACATGAACTCCATTTCTTTCCCAACCGCGCCGATAGTGCCTTTTGGTGAAATCGTGCATGACCGCATTATGCTGGAAGTATTCAGAGGCTGTACCCGCGGCTGCCGTTTCTGCCACGCTGGTATGGTTTACCGCCCGGTCAGAGAAAGAACGCCTGAGCTGTTAAAACAGTTGGCAAGAGAACTTGTAGATAATACAGGGTACAATGAGATTTCTCTGGTATCCCTTAGTACGGCTGATTACTCCTGCCTGGCACCGCTTATCCATGACCTGATTACAGAACTTAAAGAAGAAAAAGTAAGCATTTCTCTGCCTTCTTTGCGTGTTGACAGCTTTTCTGTCGATTTAGCCAAAGAAGTTCAGGCTGTACGCAAAAGTGGCCTGACCTTTGCTCCGGAGGCTGGCAGCCAAAGAATGCGCAACGTTATCAATAAAGGCGTCACCGAAGAAGACCTGATGAACGCTGTCGGCGCTGCTTTCGAGTCAGGCTGGTCCACTGTCAAACTTTATTTCATGATCGGGTTGCCGGGTGAAACTGATGAAGATATTTTGGCTATTGCTGAGCTTGCCAAGGCTGTCCAGTACAAATATTTTCAGATTACAGGACACAGAGGCGCTAAAGTTACCGTCAGCGTTTCCTCCTTCGTACCTAAACCATATACACCTTTCCAATGGAAGGGCCAGGATACAATTGATGAAATCAGACGTAAGCAGATGTTGTTGAAAGATGCTCTGAAGGTTAAAAACATAACCTATCAATATCATGATTCCGTAACCAGTGTTATCGAAGGCGTTTTTGCGCGCGGTGACCGCCGCCTGGGCCAGGCTCTTTATCTGGCATGGCAGAGGGGTGCTAAATTTGACGGTTGGTCTGAGCACTTCTCCTACAACAGATGGTTGGAGGCAATCAGTGATTGCGGTCTCGACAAAGACTTCTATGCTAATAGAGACAGGGATATGGATGAAATTTTCCCTTGGGAACATATTCAGCCTGCTGTGAGCAGGGCATTTTTGTGGAACGAATATCAAAAATCTTTGCGTGAAGAATTGACGGAGGACTGTCGCCATGGCAAATGCAGCGGCTGCGGTGTCTGCCCAAGTCTTAATGTCAAAATCATAGATTGGAAAGAACAGGGTCATGATGAAGCTAAGAATTAAGATAACAAAAGATGCCGGCATTCGTTTTATCTCGCACCTGGAGTACGTTCGTACCATTGAGAGAGCAATCAGAAGGGCTAAACTGCCTGTTGCTTATTCGGAAGGGTTTAACCCTCATATGAAATTTTCTTTGGCTTCAGCTTTGGGCGTTGGTGTGACCAGTGAAGCCGAATTTGTGGAAATCGAACTTGCTGAAGAAATAGATTTGCCGGCGACGATGAAGAAATTAGCGGTTAACCTGCCAACAGGCATACGTATTTTAGCAGCTGATCTGGCTGATACTAAAACAGATAAACTTATGGCGCAGGCTGGCGGTGCTGATTACAGAGTAATAGTTCCTTGCCAAACGGACTGTGACTGGCAAGCTGCGGTAGAGCGTTTTAATACATCAGAAAGCGTTTTATTCCAGAAGCCGATACCCAAAGGCAGAGGCAAAACCAAAGAAATTGAAGTAAAGCATTTTATTGATCATCTGAAAGCGGAACGCTTCGGCGATAATTTGCAGCTGGTGTTTTCCTGCAAGATTACCCCGACGGGCAGCATGAAGGCAGCGGAGCTGCTTTTGGTATTGAGGGATTCCTTTGAACTGCCGTTAGTGGTGGAAAAAGCAGATATATTAAGAACGGATCTCTATGCAGTTGAGAAAGATAACAAGAAGAAGCCTCTTTTAAAACCTGAATACATTGCTTAAGTGAATTGATGGAAAGTGGGGAGAGCCATGCCGAAAACGATCATTATCAGTGCGACGCCGGAAGAAACGCGCATGGCACTGACGGAAGACGGTAAGCTGATGGAATATGTTGTCGAGCGCAATAGTGAACAGCATATGGTAGGCAGTGTTTTTAAAGGAAAAGTTAAAAATATAGTGCGTGGTATTCAGGCAGCTTTTGTCGATATCGGCCGCGAACAAAACGCTTTTCTTTTTTTGGGTGAAAACTCAGAGGTCACTGAGGGGCAATCGGTGTTAGTACAGGTTACCAAAGATGCCAGAGGCACCAAAGGGCCTACTGCCGTCAGGGAAATTGCTCTGCCTGGCAGATATGTTGTTTTATTGCCTGCGTCGGATTACATTGGCATCTCTCATAAAATAAGCAATAAGGATGAAAAACAAAGGCTGAGATCTTTAGTAGCGCAGCATAAGCCAGAGGGGGTTGGATTTGTTATCCGCACTTTGGCAGAAGGCGTATCGGATGACTTGCTGCTTACGGACATCAGGCAGCTGCTGGCAACCTGGCAGGTTATCAATGCCAGAGCACAGCACGGACAGGCGCCTATGCTTTTGTATCGGGAACTGGATTTATCTGTCAGGATAGTACGCGATTATCTGACCGAACAAGTTGATAAGATTATTTTGGATGACGCCGCTGTTTATAAGCGTGTTTGCGAACTTTTGAGTGATCTGGGCAGTGTTTTGCCAACAAAGTTGGTGTTGCACGAAAGCAAGGATGATGTTTTTTCTTATTACCAGTTAAATGACCAGATTGCTGGTATTTCGGACCGTAAAGTTTGGTTGGACTGCGGTGGTTATCTGGTTATTGATTATACTGAGGCCATGACGGTCATTGATGTTAACAGCGGCAAATTCAATGGCAACAGAAATCTGGAAGATACGGTTATGCAGATCAATCGCCAGGCTGCTGCTGAGATAGCCAGACAATTGCGTTTGCGCGATATCGGCGGCATTATAGTTGTGGACTTTATTGACATGCATTCTGAGGAAAACCAGAAGGAAATTATTGCTCTGCTGAACAGTGCTTTGGCAGATGATAAGATGAAACCGAAGGTCCAAGATATTACTGTATTGAATTTAGTAGAAATTACCAGAAAAAAAGCTCGGCAGAATTTGTCGACAGTCTTATATAATACGTGCCCGACCTGCCAGGGCAGCGGACGTGTGCAATCGCCGGAAACCATCAGTGTAGAGATTCGGAGACGGCTGCGTCAGCTGATGAGTAAGCGCATGGCGGCCAAGAATGTGCTGATACAAGTGCATCCGCTTGTGGCCGAATGGCTGATCAGACATGAGGTCAAACATATGGAACGCGAGTTTTCCTGCAGCATTTTGGTGGAAGCAGAAGAAAGGCTGCATGTGGAAGCTTTCGCTATTCTGGATAATACAGCTCTTGACAAATGATTGTCGCTGTGGTAAATTAGCTAAGTATAGACTGTACAGGTCTGTCTCCGACCGCACGAAGAGGTTCCAAAAACTCCTCTGTTGCAGGAGTACCGTATTTGGCGAGTATTAGAAGAGGGAGGTGTAATTCATGTACGCAATTATCCAAACTGGTGGTAAACAATACCGCGTTAGCGAAGGCGATGTTCTTTCTGTAGAAAAGTTGCCGGTTGCTGAAGGCGAAGAAGTAGTTTTTGACCAAGTTTTGACTGTTGTTGCTGATGGCGATGTTAAAATCGGTAAACCGGTTCTTGAAGGCGCAAAAGTAACAGCTAAAGTTGTGGAACACGGCAAAGGCGAGAAGATTTTGGTTTTCAAATATAAAGCAAAATCCAATTATCGTAAGCGTCAAGGCCATCGTCAACCATATACTAAAGTTGAAATTTCTAAAATCGAAGAATAATCAATATGATTAAAATCGATTTATTTAAAAATGAGAAAAACCTGATAGTAGCTTATGCAGTCAACGGTCATGCTGATTATGCCGAAGAAGGCAAGGACATTGTCTGTGCAGCGGTTTCCGTATTGACACAGGCGGCTATTAATGGTCTTGAAGAACATTTAAAACGTGCGCTGTCCTATGAGTGCAGCGACGGTGATTTAAAAGTAACATTAAAGCAAACGCCGGATGATTTGACGCAGGCAATTCTGGCAACCATGGAAATGGCTCTGAAAGATATTGCAGAACAATATCCGCGGCGTGTTCGTATTAAAGAACACAGGAGGTGAATTCCGTGATTAAGATTCAATTACAATTATTTGCACATAAAAAAGGTACTGGTAGTTCCCACAATGGTCGTGATTCCAACGCGCAAAGATTGGGAACCAAAGCTCATGACGGTCAGCTTGTTACCGCAGGCAGCATTATCGTCCGTCAACGTGGAACCAGATTCCATGTAGGCAATAACGTAGGTATCGGTAAGGATCATACTATTTATGCATTGGTTGAAGGTAACGTTGCTTTTGAACGTAAAGGCCGTGACCAAAGACAAATCAGTGTATACCCTGCTACTGCAGAAACTATGTAATTTGCAACTCACGAATACCCGTGACTTAATGTCACGGGTATTTTTTTTGTCATAAGAAAGCAGCTGCAAGAAATTGTATTGTTACGATTTGCCAGTAATGCTAGTTCACTTATAGCCTATTGTGTATTATAATGGATATATAGTGGCGTAAGAATGCAATAAAAGGAAACAGGAGAAAAAATTATGTTTATAGACAGAGCGAGAATATATGTCGAGGCGGGAGCAGGTGGCGATGGTGCAAGCAGTTTCCGCAGAGAAAAGTTTGTAGAGAAGGGCGGCCCTAACGGCGGTAATGGCGGTCGCGGCGGCAGTGTTATCGTCGTTGCCGATAAGAATCTTAACACCTTGGTAGACTTCCGTTATAAAAGGAAGTTTGTTGCCAAGCGTGGCAATGCCGGTGGCAATAGCAACTGTACAGGTGCGGCAGCAGATGATGTAATTGTACGCGTACCAATGGGTACCTTAGTAAAAGATGATATGACAGGCGTTATTCTGGCTGACTTGACTGAAGATGGACAACAATTCAGAGCAGCTAAAGGCGGTCGCGGCGGTAAAGGCAATGCTTGCTACGTAACTAGTACCAACCGTGCACCGACGTTTGCGGAAAAAGGCGAGCCGGGAACTTCCTGCTGGTTGAAGTTGGAACTGAAGTTATTGGCTGATGTAGGTCTTGTCGGTTATCCTAGTGTTGGCAAGTCCAGCATTATCTCACGCGTTTCAGCAGCTAAGCCGGAAATAGCTGCGTATCCTTTTACGACCATTACACCGGTTTTGGGAGTAGTACGTATTGATACCGAGCGGAGTTTTGTTTTGGCGGATATCCCTGGCCTTATTGAGGGAGCACACAAAGGCGTTGGCCTCGGACATGATTTCTTGAGGCATATTGAGCGGACCAAAGTATTGTTACATGTGCTGGATGTTTCAGGTCTTGACGGACGTGATCCGGTTGAGGATTTTGATAAAATAAATGAAGAACTAGCTCTTTACAGCGAAAAGTTAGCACGCAGAAAGCAGCTTGTAGTTGCCAATAAAATGGATCTGCCGGAAGCTATTGAGAATTTTGACAGGGTGGCAGAATATGTTAAAGGCAAGGGCTGCGACATTATAAAGGTATCGGCGGCAACAGGCGAAGGTCTCAATGAACTGATGTACAAGGCCTATGAAATGCTGCAGAACTACGTTCCCGAACCTGAAGAAGAGGAACTCGGAAAATTAAGTGAGGAAGATCCTGACAGCTTCGAAATTATTCCGGGTAATGATACTGATTTTGAAGTAAAAGGCAAGAATATAGAACGTCTTGTTGCGATGACCAATTTCGATAATGACGAAGCACTGTACCGCTTCCAGCTAATCTGGCGCAAACTGGGAATCGAGGAAGCATTGAAAGAAAAAGGTGTGCAGGAAGGACAGAGTGTCCGTATTCGCGATATGGTGTTTGAGTTTAAAGAACAGTAAAGGGATGAGTGGTTTGAGTTTTGATCGGGCAACGTTGAAAGACGCAAATAGAATTGTAATAAAGGTTGGCAGCAGTACTATAACTTATGGCAATGGCAAAAGGAATTTTTCCAGAATAGATCGTTTAGCACGTGAAATTGCTGATCTGGCCAACCAGGGCAAGGAAATAATCCTTGTCTCTTCAGGTGCGGTTGCAGTTGGCGTCGATCGATTGGGACTTCCCGCAAAACCCAAAACTATTCCTGGTAAACAGGCTGCAGCGGCAGTCGGACAGGGTGTGCTGATGCACACTTATGAAAAAATCTTCGCTGAATATGGCCAAATTGTAGCGCAAGTGCTGCTAACGAGGGTTGATTCGGTGGACAGACATCGTTATACCAATTCACGTAATACTTTTTTGGCTCTGCTCGAGCACAAAGTAATTCCGATTGTCAATGAAAATGACGTTGTTGCCATTGATGAATTGAAAATCGGTGATAATGATAATCTTTCAGCCTTGGTAGCAGGTATCGTGGATGCTGATCTTTTGATCATTCTTTCTGATATTGATGGTTTGTATACCGCTAATCCCCAAAAAGATCCGCATGCTAAATTAGTAAATGAGGTAACGGATATTACCCCGGAAATAGAAGCCAGCGCAGGTGATGCCGGCTCCAAAGTCGGTACCGGCGGTATGTTTACAAAAATTCAGGCTGCCAAGATGGCTACGAGCTCAGGCATTAACATGATAATAGCTTCCGGTGAAGAAAAAGATGCTATTCGCCGTATCCTGGAAGGTGAAGAAATAGGTACATTATTTGTTTCCAGAGAAAACCGGCTGCAGTTCAGAAAACGCTGGTTGGCTTTTGGTGCAAGACTGGCAGGCAAAATTGTCGTCGACGATGGCTGTGCCAAAGCAGTCCGCAAAGCTGGCGGCTGCAGTATCCTGCCAGCCGGTATAACTGACGTAGAAGGTGAATTTGAGGCTGGTAATACTATCAGTGTCGTGAATAAAGCCGGACATGAACTAGCCAGAGGACTTTCAAATTATTCCTCAGAAGAGCTGGGTCTGATCAAAGGGGCAAAAACTTCAGAAATAGAAAATATACTCGGACACAAGCATTTTGACGAAGTGATTCATCGCGATGACTTGGTCATTTTGTAGGAGGTAAAATAATGGAAGTAAGATTACAAATAGAGGAGCAAGCAATAGCTGCCAATAAAGCTGCCCGAGCATTAGCCAATGTTTCGACTAAAGTCAAGAATGGTGCTCTGCAAGCAATGGCAGAAGCTTTATGCCTTTGCAAAAACTATATTTTGGAAGAAAACAGAGCTGATATGGAAAGTGCCAGGCAAAACGGCATGAGCGAATCAATGCTTGACCGCCTGATGTTGACCGAAGGCCGCATAGAAGGTATGGCAGAAGGCTTGAGACAAGTGGCGGAATTGGCTGACCCTGTTGGCGAAGTTATTTCTGGCCGCCAGCTTGCTAATGGCCTGAATTTAACGAAAGTCCGGGTGCCGCTTGGTGTTATTGCAATAATTTATGAAGCACGCCCTAATGTGACAGCAGATGCCATCGGCCTTTGCCTGAAGTCAGGCAATGCGGTTATTTTGAAAGGCGGTTCAGAAGCTATTCGTTCCAATAAAGCGATTGCCGGTGTTTTGACAGAAGCTGCTGAAAATGCTGGTATTCCCAAAGCATCTGTGCAATTCGTTGATTCTGTAGATCGTACGGCTGTGCAAGAATTAATCAGGATGGACCGTTATGTGGATGTTGTCATACCGCGTGGAGGTGCTGGCTTGATTAAAATGGTGGTGCAGAACAGCTCTGTGCCTGTTATTCAGACTGGTGTCGGTGTCTGCCATACATTTGTTGATGAAAACGCTGACCTCGTCATGGCCAGAGAGATTGCGTTCAATGCGAAGGTGTCACGCCCGTCGGTCTGCAATGCTATGGAGACCTTATTGGTGCACGAGAATATTGCAGCAGACTTTTTGCCGTCGATGTTGAAACGTTATTTTGATGCAGGTGTCAAAATCTTTGGCTGTCCGCAGACCAAGACTTTTGATGCGAGAGTAGAAGAAGCTACCGAGGAAGATTGGGCCACAGAATATGGCGATTTGCGCTTGTCAGTAAAAGTTGTGCAAGATATCGACGAAGCGATTGACCATATTGCTGAGTATGGGACCAAACACTCGGAAGCAATTGTGACCAGAAGCTATGAAAATGCAAGAAAGTTCCAGCAGAATGTGGATGCGGCCGCTGTATACGTTAACGCTTCTACTCGTTTTACCGATGGTTTTGAATTCGGGTTTGGTGCCGAAATCGGCATCAGCACACAAAAACTTCATGCCAGAGGACCTATGGCGCTGCCGGAATTGACAAGCGTCAAGTATTTAATTAATGGAACAGGACAAATCAGAGAATAAATAAAAGGGTCAGGCCTTATAAAAAGGCCGGCCTTTTATTTCTATCATGAAAAAAGTGCGTATTTATGGCGGCAAAGACATGAAAAAATCACGTACTTGTCACAGAGACACTTTTGACTGTGGGGTCAGGCTGTTTTATAATGAGAACTATAAAGCAGGACTACTTGATACTAGAGAATGCGAGCGTGAGAATGATGATGCAGTTTTTAAAAAACAACAAAATCAAAATTGCAGCACTAATTTTGTTAGCGGCTATCGGCTTTGGCGGGTACAAATATTATGAAAGTACGAAGACGCCGGAAAAAACAGAAAAAACAGCAACTGTGGAACGTGGTGATTTGGTAGCCAGCATTTCTGCAACAGGTTCGCTGAGCGCTGTCGATAATGTTGAGATCAATTCCAAAATTACCGGAAGAATTGTCGAAGTATATGTCAAAGAAAACCAGCATGTAACAGCTGGTCAAAAGTTATTGAGGCTGGATGATAAAACATTAGTGGCAACTCAGACTCAGGCTGCTGCAAAATTGCAGAATGCGCTCGCCACTTACAACAGATATCTCACACTGATGAATCAAGGAGCCATTGCCCGCAGCGAATTTGACACGGCAGAATCGGATTATATTGTAGCACAAGCTAGTTATGACACAGCTACTTCCAATGTCAATGATACTATTATTGCCTCACCAATTGACGGTTATGTAATCGGGGAACCGACTCCTGTTGGACAGACCGTTTCCTCAGGTATTTCAACACCGCAGGTTTTGATGTCGATTGCCAACCTGGATAAGATGCAGATAGAGACCTTGGTTGATGAGTCTGATATTGGTCAGGTCAAAGTCGGTCAAAAAGTGCAGTTTACTGTTGATGCCTATCCAGACGTTACTTTTGAAGGAATTGTGAGACTGGTTTCGCGCAGTGCTACAAAATCCAGCAATGTAATTTACTACACAGTCTATGTGGATGTTGACAATAAAGATGGCAAATTGTTGCCGACGATGACGGCACGTACGGAAATTATCACCGATACTGCGAATGACGTTTTGATGGTTCCGATTACCTGCCTGCGTACTGAAGGCAAAAAACGTTACGTCCAAGTCTATGACGAAGCGACCAAAACCAGCAAAAATGTCTATGTGACAGTTGGTTTAACAAGTGATGAAAAAGCAGCTGTTACGGGCGACCTGCAGGTTGGCGACAAATTACTGGTGCGTGCAGCGAAGACGACGACTACGACTGCCAACAAAAATACAATGGGCGGACCACCGCGCTTCTAGACTGAGAGGATATGAAGATGGCTGTCATCGAATTGAAAGATATAGTTAAAACTTATCAGATGGGTGATTCCATAGTTCATGCACTGGATCATGTCACCGTTGAGATAGGCGTCGGTGAATTTACTTCCATTGTCGGTCCTTCCGGGTCCGGTAAATCAACTATGATGAATATTATAGGCTGCCTGGATAGACCTACTTCCGGCCAATATTTTCTTGATGGCAAGGAGATTGGCGGCTATGATGATGATGAATTAGCAAAGACACGTAACCAGAAAATAGGTTTTGTCTTCCAAAACTTCAACTTGCTGCCACGTTTATCGGCATTGCTAAATGTTGCCCTGCCGCTTGTTTACGCCGGTGTATCCGAACCGGAACGCTTGAAGAGAGCGCAGGAAATGCTGGCATCTGTAGGTTTGGGTGACAGGGTCCATCATAAACCGACAGAAATGTCCGGCGGACAAAGGCAGCGTGTGGCCATTGCTCGAGCACTTATTAACCAACCGGCAATTATTATGGCTGATGAGCCGACCGGTAATCTTGATACAAAATCCAGCTATGAAATAATGGATATCTTCCGGAGTTTGAATGATGCCGGTAAGACCGTGGTTATGGTTACACATGAACCAGATATTGCGGAAATGACTAAACGCATCATACATATGAGAGACGGCAAGGTTGTCCAGGATGAATGGAGGTAAGCCTTAATGTTTGCGGAAAGCGTTAAAATGGCCATTGATGGCATGATTACCAACAAAATGCGGACATTTCTTACCTTGCTCGGCATCATCATTGGTGTCGGAGCCGTTATTGCGATGATCTCTTTAGGTATGGGTGTCAAGGCGCAGATTAAGGAAAACATATCCAGCCTGGGCAGCAATTTGCTGATTATCAGCCCTGGCGGCAGGACTTCTTCCGGCGCACGGCTGGCATCAGGAACAGGTGTCAGGCTTACCTATGATGATGCTAAGGCCATAGAGAAGAATGTCAGCGGCATTGAGTATGTTGCACCTTCAGTCAGTTCCTCCTACCAACTTGTTGTTGGCAACCAGAACTGGACTACTAATGTGGAAGGCACTACGCCAAACGTCATTGATATTCGCAGTTTCAAGGTAGAAGACGGGCGTATGTTTACGGACAAAGACATGGACAGCAGGGCCCGTGTCGCTGTAATTGGACAAACAATCGTCGATAATCTTTTCCCTGATGGTGATCCGCTTGGCAAAATTGTCCGAATCAATAAAGCTCCGTTCAAAGTCATCGGGGTTTTGGGAGTAAAAGGCCAGTCCGCTAATGGTCAGGATCAGGATGATGTTGTCTACATTCCTTTGACCACAGCACAACAGCGGATGATGGGTATCACTTATGTTAACCGCATCACTGTACAGGCAGAAAACGAAGATGTAATTAATGATGCGCAAGCAGATATTGAAACACTGTTGCGTAACAGGCATAAAGTTAAAGATGGCGGCGATGATGATTTTACAGTGAGAAATCTCGCAGCCTTGATGGATACAATGATGGAGACGGCCAACACCATTACTTTGCTGCTGGGTAATATAGCAGCTATCAGTCTTTTGGTTGGCGGCATCGGTATTATGAACATCATGTTGGTCTCCGTTACGGAAAGAACAAGAGAAATAGGTATCAGAAAGGCTTTAGGGGCAACTTACAACAATATCTTGCTGCAGTTTTTGATTGAAGCTATGGTTATCGGCGTCGTCGGCGGTATTTTGGGAACAGTGCTGGGCGTTGGCGCCTCATATGCTCTGTCCTATTTTTCCGGCTGGAAGACTGTTGTTTCGGTAGCAGCAATCATAGTTGCTGTAATATTTTCTATTGGCATCGGTTTGTTCTTCGGAATTTACCCAGCCAGGAAGGCAGCTTTGCTTGACCCTATTGATGCACTGCGTTATGAATAGAGAACAAAAAACGACCTTTAAGGAAGTATGGAATGCTTGGTGTCAATATTGCAAGAAACCAAAAACTATTTTTGACCTGAAAGACAGGGCGAAAGGGCTCATCATTCTCATTATCCTGATTATCCTTTTACAAGCAGTTGTGCAAGCCTTGCTTAATTGGTATAATTAGTAGCAAGACATTGAGAGTGGGTGATGGAAATCGCCGTTAACCGCAAAAAAATAGGTATAATCGGTGGATCATTTGATCCGATACACAACGGACATCTGAAAACAGCAGAATTCGTTTATCAGCAGTTGGAATTAGAAAAAATGATTTTTATTCCTGCTTATATTGCTCCGCATAAGATCGGCATGGAATATGCACCAGCTGAACACCGTTATCAAATGACCTTATTGGCTACTCAGGACAATCCACATTTCTGTGTTTCCGATATAGAGTTAAAACGCAAAGGCGTTTCTTATACATATGATACGATCAAGGCATTACATGAGTATTATGGCGATGAATATGATTTGTATTTTATTATAGGCGCTGACTCCGTGGCAGAGCTTGATACCTGGACCAAGGTGCGTGAGATTATGGACTTATGTACCTTTGTGGCCGCAACGCGGCCAGGTTTTGCTCCGGAAGTCCAAAAAGTAATTGAGTACTTTGGTGAATTAGGCAGAACAAAAATTAAGTGGCTCAATACGCCGGAAATGGATATTTCTTCTACTGATATCAGACAGCGTGTGCAGGATAATTGTTCAATCAATGGTCTTGTTCCGGCAACAGTGGAAGAATACATACATCAAAAAGGCCTCTACCGCTCGTAGCAGGTCTTGTTTGGTTTTTTACTAGTAAGAGGGGGATCGAATATGCTGACAATCAAAGAAATGCAGGCATTGCTGGAAGAAGCCTTGCCGCGTAAGCGCTTTGAGCATTCAGTCGCAGTTTATGAAACAGCTATTGAGTTAGCCAAAATTCATAATGCCGATATGGAAAAAGTCAGAGTGGCATCTCTTTTGCATGACTGTGGACGCGAAATACCGATAAGGGATAATCTGGCAAAAGCCGCTGAGTTTAATATTCCTGTTGACGAGGTTGAAGCAAACCAGCCTATTCTGCTGCATGCTAAAATAGGTGTTTACTTGGCAGAACACAAATATGGCGTGTCTGATAAAGAAATCTTGAGCGCCATTCAGTATCATACGACAGGTGCGGCAGGCATGTCACAAATTGATATGATTGTTTATCTGGCAGATTTGCTGGAACCAAAAAGAGGTTTTTTCGGTATAGATGAAATGAGGCAATTGGTGAAGGTCGATTTGGAGAAAACAATGATGAAGGCTTATGCCCTGACAATTAAATATTTGCTCGAACATGATCTTTTAATTCATCCAAATTGTATTTATGGCCGCAATGAATTAGCAATTAAATTCAAAAAAATGAACCAGACCTTTTAAGGAGACAAAATATGGAAGAACAAGATAACGAACGGCATGGCGTGGTACGAAAAAAACTGCGTGTTGGGCGTTTGATTGCATTCTTGGTGATATTTTTGAGCGCTCTGGTCGGCTGTTTTTTCTTGGGGCAATGGTTGTATGCGCTTTGCTCGCCGCCCAAAATACCGGTTGTTGCCGCAGATGATGACATGGTTTTTGATGAAACACTGAACAAGCGCCTCAATATACTGATTCTTGGGGTTGATGACGGCGACAATGAATACAAGGATGCACCCAAACGTACAGATGTTATGCTGCTTGCCAGCTTCGATCCTGTTAAAAATGATGTCGCGCTGCTTTCTTTACCGCGAGATACCAGAGTAAAAATTCCCGGCAATCAAGGTTTGGATAAAATCAATCATGCTTATGCCTACGGTGGCGTGCCACTGGCCAAAAAGACCGTAGCCAACCTGCTGCAGGTGCCGATACACTACTATGTACTGCTAAATTGGCAAGGCTTTAAAGATGTCATCGACAAAATCGGCGGCATTGATTATTATGTCGAGAGTGATATGGATTACGAAGATCCTTATGCAGATTTAAAAATCCACATTGAACACGGCTATCAGCATCTGGATGGTGAAAAAGCCGGAGAATACGTCAGATTTCGGCATGATGAGCTAGGTGATATAGGTCGCGTGCAGAGACAGCAAAGATTCTTAAAAGCATTGGCCTCAGAAATATTCAGCGTAGGCAATGTAGTTAAGGTGCCATCTTTAATCAATTCTGTTCAAAAATATATTGAAACAGATATGGATTTTCTGACCATGGCCAAAGCAGCCAACAGCTTCAAGGTTTTTGGCGGCGATAAAGTCAAATCACAAATGCTTTACGGAGATTTCCAGACTATTGACGGCATAAGTTATTGGGTGACAACACCGGAAAAAACGGAAAAAACTCTTAATGAACTGAATATACCTTATAAAAAGATAAAAAAATGAAACTGGGAGGCGATATTTCGATGATAAGAACCGGAAATGAATTAGCACAAAGAATAGCAAAGCTAGCAAGTGATAAAAAAGCAGAGGATATCCTACTTTTGAATATGGAAGGTATTTCACCTGTAACTGATTTTTTCATGATTTGCAGTGCTGGCAATAGCACCTTGGTAAAGGCTATTGCGGACAATATAGAAGAAAAGATGGCAGAAGAGGGTGTGCTCCCCCTGCATAAGGAGGGTTACGCCGAAGGCCGCTGGATCCTGATGGATTACGGCGATTGTGTCGCACACGTTTTCCTTAATGAAGAACGTGACTTCTACAATTTAGAGCAATTGTGGGCCGATGCTCCTTCTGAACCATTCATGGAGAAGGAAGAAAATGATAGAAAATAAGAAAGTTGAAGTTAAAACAGTAGGTGAGCATAGAGCAGGTGACGTCTGCGAGCTGAAGGTTGTGCGTGAAAACGAAATGGGTGCTTTCCTCGATGCTGGTACCGGCAATACTTCGGATGATATTCTGCTGCATAAACAGCAACAGGATACGCCGGTAAAAGTCGGTGACCTTGTTAAGGTTTACCTTTATCTTGATCCGCATGGCCGTATGACAGCGAGCCGCAAATTGCCGAAAATGCGTGAAGGACAGCTTGGCTATGTCAAGGTGCTCAGCGTTACGCGTGACGGCGGCTTCGTTGACATCGGCGCTGAACGCGGTGTTTTCCTGCCTTATAGTGAAATGCGCGGACATGTTTCTCCAGGTCAGCTTGTCTGGGCAAAGCTTTACCGCGACAAAACCGGCAGACAAGCAGTTTCCATGCGTGTGGAAGAGGAAATGGTAAGAGCCTCCAAACCAGCTGTTGACGTGAAGGTCGGCGATGAGGTAACAGGTACTGTTTATAACATCCTGCCGGAAGGGTTCTTCCTGATTACCATGGAACGTTATATAGCCTTTATCCACCGCAGCGAAGTACCGGGCGGGCGTCTTGATTTCGGACAGAAGGTCACAGGCCGCATTGCTTTTGTGCGTGAAGACGGCAGAATAAATTTATCGCTAAGACCACAAAAAGAACAAGCCAGAGTGCTCGACGCTGACCTGATTCTTTCACTGCTGGAAAAACGCAAAGGCAGTATGCCTTACGGCGACGATACCCCGGCAGAAATCATTAAAGATGTCTTTGGCATCAGTAAATCAGCTTTCAAGAGAGCTTTGGGCAAACTGATGAAAGACGGCAAGGTCAAGCAGGAAAATGGCTGGACTTCCCTTATTGAAGAGTA
>CAYLRW010000031.1:0-18621 GCA_964386405.1 uncultured Acidaminococcales bacterium
GGACCCACGCGACTAGCTTGGAAGGCTAGGGCTCTACCATTGAGCTACACCCGCAATATGATTTGGTCGGAGCGGCAGGATTTGAACCTGCGACCCCCTCGTCCCAAGCGAGGTGCTCTACCAAACTGAGCCACGCCCCGAATCACAAAATAGATTATACCTAAATAAGCTTTTCTAGTCAAGCCTTTTTTCTTTTATAGCCAATTTTTACTTAGCAAAGCTTATTGACCGGCCACTTAAGTTTGCGTTTTTGCAGTGCCCTGTAAATTTCTTCGGCTAATTGCAAACTTACCCGAAAGCGAGCTTCCCTGGTTTGAGCTGCACTATGGGGAGTTGCCAAAACATTGTCTAAATGTAACAATTCGTTGTCATGGTCAGGCGGTTCCTTTGCAAAAACATCTACTGCCGCCCCTGCTATCTGTTTCTCATTAAGTGCCTCGATAAGTTCCTGCTCTCTTACGATACTCCCTCGTGCTGTGTTGATGAAGAAGGCAGTGTCTTTCATCCATGCAAATTCTTCACGGCCAATACTGCCTTTTGTAGCCGCAGTAGCCGGCAAATTAACACTTACAAAATCTGCCAGTCTGAAAACATCATCGCGTGGCACTGCTTTAATATACTTTGGCAGCTTCTCCTGCCTTAACGAAGGAGAATAGGCTATGACCTGCATGCCGAATCCTTGAGCAGCCTTTCTAGCTGCGGCACGAGCAATTTTGCCGCAACCGAGCAGGCCGAGTGTTTTGCCTTCTAGCTCTATTGCCTCTTGCCTTTGGTCTTTAACATAAAAATTACCTTTTTCACAAAATTCTTTTTGAATTATACCAACTTCTCGCGCACAGTAGAGCATACTGAGCAAAATATGTTCAGCAACTGAGTTAGTTGTTGCAACCGGTGCGTTAACAACTTGTACGCCTTTCTTAGCCGCATATTCGGTATCAATATTGTCAACTCCAACACCCAGTTTGCCAATTACTATTAATTGCTTTGCCGCATCTATTATTTCAGGTGTAATTTTGGCTATACGCACAATCAATGCCTGACAATCTGCAATTTTCTCCATAATTTCATTAGGCTGCCACTTTTCCTGATATAAAATTTCGCAGCCTTTGCTCTTGAGAAAGTCAATTCCTGAAGGATCTATATATTCTGTGACTAAAACTTTAAATTTCATAGTATACCCTGCCTTTCGCAAAATAAAAAAGTCGTAAATTGGTATCATCCCAATCATACGACTCTGTATGAGATATATTATAACATAACTTTATAACTTATTTATTCACTGTATAATAAAAAAAGCACTTCATTATGAAGTGCTAGATTTAGTGGTGGGCGGTGACGGGATCGAACCGCCGACATCCTGCTTGTAAGGCAGGCGCTCTCCCAGCTGAGCTAACCGCCCGGAATGGTGACCGGTGGGGGAATCGAACCCCCGATACCGCCGTGAAAGGGCGATGTCTTAACCGCTTGACCAACCGGCCATTGGCTCCCCGAGTAGGACTCGAACCTACAACAACTCGGTTAACAGCCGAGTGCTCTACCGATTGAGCTATCGAGGAATTTTTGTGACTGGTAACGTCACAAGTGATATTATACGGGGATACCGTAATAATGTCAACACTTTTTTAAAAAAATATCAACCGCCGTTTCTAACCTTCACGACGACCTTTTTAACCTGAGCTTTTTCGCCGTCCAAATTACAGCCTGGTCGATGAATTTCCCATGGGAAAAAGATTGCAATATCGCCAGCCTTCATATTCACATAGTTTTCGTTATGAGCCTTTTCGTAGAACAATAAATCCTGCTCATCCGCATAGTCTTCCACCAATTTGTGTTCTTCAGTCAAAGGACAAAAGCCAATACTCTCTTTTCCAGCAACCAAAAATTGAACATCAATGTACTTAATGTGAGACTCTGGCTTTTTCTCCTCCCTGGCTTCGGTTTCATATGTATTTACACGAGCAAAGATGGCTCGTCCCTCTACCTCGTATTCGCCGTTCGGCAGACTCTCAAAGTTTGTGTCTCTGAGATAAGCCAACGCCTTTCCAATGCGCAGGGACACATAAGGCAGCAAGTCATTGATTTTAGACAGATCAGTAAAAATCATTCGATTTACCTCCTTTCCAGAGTTATAGATTTTTATCTTCGACGCATCTTGCCAATATCCTTTATTTAATTATTATCTTTGACAAAAAGTTCAATATTAAGTTAAAATTGAAAAGATTAATAATTGAAAGAGGTAAGAAATGAGCTATTTAAATGTTACCAATGTATCTCATTCCTTCGGTGGTCGCCAGATCCTGGAGGATGTATCTTTTAAACTGCTCCGTGGCGAGCATGTTGGCCTCGTTGGTGCTAACGGCGAAGGCAAATCCACCTTTCTGAATATCGTCACCGGGCACCTTTTGCCAGATGAAGGTAAAGTGGAATGGCCTGGTCGTGTCACAGTCGGCTATCTTGACCAGCAAAGCACGTTGCAAGCTGGCACAACCATCCGTGAAGTACTGCGAACAGCCTTCGACAAGATGTATGCCGAAGAACAGCAAATGTTAGAACTTTATGACAAAATGGCTGAAGCTTCTCCGGAAGAACTCGACAAAATGATGATAACAGTCGGAGAGATTCAGTCAGAATTAGAACATAGTGGTTTTTACTCACTTGATGCAAAAATAGAAGAAGTTGCTAACGGTCTTGGTTTGGGCGACATCGGTCTTGATCGTGACGTTGCCGATTTGTCTGGCGGTCAGCGCAGCAAAGTCTTGCTGACTAAGCTTCTTCTGCAGGACCCTTCTATTCTTTTACTTGATGAGCCGACCAACTATCTTGACGAAGAACACATCGACTGGCTGACCAAATTTCTGCAGAGCTATGAGAACAGCTTCATACTGATCTCGCATGATGTTACTTTTATGAATAACGTAGTTAACGTAATTTATCATTTGGAAAACTGCAATTTAACGCGTTATACCGGTGATTATGATAAGTTTCTTGAGTTGTCAGCCATTTATAAGGCTCAACAAAACAGCGCTTACGAGCGGCAACAGCAGGAAGTTGCTCAATTAGAGGATTTCATCGCACGTAACAAAGCGAGAATTTCCACCACCGGCCGTGCAAAAAGCCGCCAGAAAAAATTGGATAAAATGGAAATCATTGAGAAGCCGCGAGAAAAAATCAAACCAACCTTCAAGTTCAAAGAAGCTCGCACACCTAGCCGCTTCATTGTAGAAGCAAAAGATCTTGTTCTTGGTTATGACACTCCCCTTACAAGACCTGTTTCCTTCTCTTTAGAAAGAGGTCAGAAGATCGCAATTAAAGGTGTTAACGGACTTGGTAAAACAACACTCCTAAAAACAATTCTCGGCCAAATTCAACCACTTGCCGGTAAAGTTGAACTAGGCGAATTTTTAGCTCCTGGTTATTTCGAACAGGAAGAACGTACTAAGAACGAAAATACAGCCTTGGAAGAAGTTTGGTCTGAATATCCCGGGATGACCAACTACGAAATACGTGCTGCTCTTGCAGCCTGCGGTTTGACCAACGAACATATAACCAGCAAGGTTTTTGTTCTTTCCGGCGGCGAAGCCGCCAAAGTGCGTCTTTGCAAATTAATGCTAAAAGAAGTAAACTGGCTGGTTTTGGATGAACCGACGAACCATCTTGACGTCGATGCCAAAGAGGAACTAAAAAAAGCACTCAAAGAATTCAAAGGCAGTGTTCTTTTGGTCTCTCATGAACCAGAATTCTATGAAGACTGGGTAACCTCTGTCATGAATATTGAAGACTGGACAACTAAAGTAATATAGCAAAAATCCCAAGCAAACGCTTGGGATTTTTTTATAATAAATTCTTTATTTTGGGGAAAATCCGCAGTGCGTTTTCATAAAAAAATGCTGGCTGAGATGCTTCCGGAATGACTTTTTTCATCAACGCAATATAATTTCCGATATTGACCAGCGGCCAATCGGTTCCGTAAATTACCTTGTCATACCGGTCCAAGTAATCAAGCCACATACGCAGATAGTCATAATATGCTTTGTTTTTAGCATAAAAACTTTCCGCCTCAAAATTGCCAAAAGCCAAGCCAGATAACTCCAAAAAAACATTTTCATTTTTCGCTGCGACTTCAACCGCATCGACAAGCCAAGGATTGCCGCAGTGAGCAATAACAAAGCGCACATCTGGATATTGTACTGCCAGTTCATCAACAGTAAGCGGGTGTGCGTATTTCAATATAGCAGCTGCGCTGGAAGTATCACCCGTATGAATGACCACTGGCAAATCATATTTTCTCGCTAACTCGTAAAGCGGATAATGAACGCTATCATAAACATAAACATGACGATAACCTGGATAGAGTTTTATTCCAACACATTGCGGAGTAGTAACATAACGTTCAAACTCTGCTGCTGTCTTTTCGGCATTTGCAAGAGTTAATTCATCACTCTTAACACCACAACAATAGCCTATCACCTTAGGCTGGTTATATTCTTTATAATTGAATTTGCCGGCAAGATCAGGCACACGTGGTGTGCTGCCACCGTAAACCGGCGTCTCGCCATCGGCATTGCCCATGGCAATAGAAAACACGACATCATTCTCAGCACAAACTTGCAAATAATGCTCTGAAGTATTTTCATGCCCAGCCTGTTTTGCCGTCTCGCGAAAACCCTCGATATCATAGAAATGCATATGAGCATCAATTATCTTCAATATCCACACCTTGTTTCTGTTTATTTTGGGTATGCATCCAATCAAATTTCTCTTTCAATTCATTGCGGCTTTGTTCAAGATTAGAAATAGTGCACTGCATTACACCTTGCTCATAAGTCAACCTGCGTCCATAGCTGCTTAACAAAACAAGACTGCCATCTATATTAAACATAGCCTGATTCAGCGAAATGTACCATCGATCTTCTTGTCCAAGGCGCTTACTGTCTGTTTCGAGAACAAGAATATAATCAGCACCGGCAGTTCTTGCCTCTTCTGTCATTTGTCCAAGATCATATTTTTTCAAATCATCAAGGTCCGCATTGTTTTCTAAAACAATATAGCTAGGCAAAATCAACCGATACTCGTCAAGAATAAACCTTTTTATATTCGGCGTGAACGGACGCGATTGTATGTTTTTGGGTGAAGCAACAACAAGAGCAACCAAAGGTGCGTGGTCAGCTAGCTGCTTAGTTGGCTGCTCCTTCAATATTCCTGCTGCAACAGCCTTATCAAAAGCTTCATAATAGTTTTTAACAGCTAGATCGAAATAGAAGGAAACAGGATGCTGATAGTCAGCAAAACGGTTGGAAAGATTAAATACTTTCTCTTTGCCAAACTGTTTAAAACCGCCAACGAAAGTCTGCAATCCTCCCGGAATGGGATCATGTGATGTTTTGATGCGCAGCAAATTAATCTTGTCTCCATAAGCATCTGCAAACGCCGCATTGCCTATTGCCGGTGCGCCAAAAGTAATTACAGGCACCTTTTCCTTCGGAATACCCATGCTTACCAGTCTTTCAGCAAATAAAGTTGCTGCTGCTCCACCTAAGCTATGCCCCGTCAAAAGTAATATTGCATCCGGATCATCTTTGAGGATTGTCGCCATATCTTTATCAGTTCCAGAACTCACAACTTCTGGTTTCAGACTAAAAGCGGCATTTACATATTCATTAAACCCACGGTGGACAGCCGGTATAGAAGGATCTTTAACTTCTTGCGCAAATTTTGCAAATTCTTCTGGGTTATTCCCGCCATAGGCTACCTTTGAAGTTGAAAAATTTACTTCCCAGTCTTTAAGGGAAGCACTGCCCCTGAAAGCCAGTACAAACAACTTTTTACCTTGTGTGATTGTTTTATTATAAGCAAATGTAAAATTAGCTTCACGATTACCGTCATTAACAGTATAGGGTTGAATAACAAAACCATATTCTCCCAAGTAGGAATACTCTGCGGCAATGCCGTCAGGAACGTAAGTACCAGCGCAGGTAGCAGCAGCCAAAGCAATCAGATGTGCCTCATCATATTCCTGCAATACATTTTGTTTATTTAGGTCGTCCCTGTCGCTTGCATTCGCTGATGCCACAATAGGGAAAACAATCATCAGCAAAAATGCCATGGCAAGCATTAACCTTCTGCCCATATAAACGCCCCCTTTGATACACCATTATACATTAATAAAAAGCGAAAAAAAAGAAGGAGCATTTTCTAAGAAAATGCTCCTTCGATCTGTTCAGTAGTTATATTATTAAAATTAATTAATTACTATAATTACAGACGAACAACGTTTGCAGCTTGTTCACCGCGGTTGCCTTGGACAACATCGAATTCAACTGCTTGACCTTCTTCAAGGGTTTTGAAACCTTCAGATTGAATTGCGGAGAAGTGTACGAAAACATCGCCACCATCTTCACGTTCGATGAAACCATAACCTTTTTCTGCGTTGAACCATTTTACTTTGCCAGTCATATTTCTTGGCCTCCTAAAAATAAAAAATATTTCCGAAAAAAGTGCTACATGAAAACTCCGCTGCAACGTGCGTTAAAGTGTTCTCTGCAAGTCGGCCTTCTTTCTACCTGCTCATTATAGCATGGGGCCTTGACTTTGACAAGATATATAAAACATTTATTACACTTTTGGAAAAATTTAAAAATCGCCTGCTATGGCTGTTTTTTCTAAGCTTTGTTTTCTTGCTGTATCAACAATTCCTTCTCTGCTTTTTTCAACTTTTTAAGCTCGTTTTCTCTTTTAAGAGCTGCTGACTTATCTTCCAGCTCTTCTGAATAGACCATTTCCACCGGAAGCCGGCCCTTGGTATATTTTGCACCTTTACCACTTTGATGTGCCGCAAGTCTTCGCGTAAGGTCGTTTGTCCAGCCTGTATACAGCGAACCATCACCGCAGCGCAGGACATATACGTATGAAGACAACTTATTTTATAACCTCGACAGTTTCCATCTTTACATCTTCAAGCGGACGATCACGGAAATCAGTTTTGGTTACGCCGATTTTGCGTACAACATCCATACCTTCAACTACGCGGCCAAAAATAGCATGGTGACCATTAAGCCAAGGGGTTGGTGCCAAAGTAATAAAGAATTGGCTGCCGCCAGTATTCGGTCCTGCATTAGCCATAGAAAAGTAGCCTTCGTCATCATGAGTCAAGCCTTCACCGAATTCATCAGCAATCTTGTAACCAGGACCGCCCATACCAGTTCCGGTAGGGTCGCCGCCTTGAATCATAAAACCATCGATAACGCGATGGAAGATAATACCATCATAAAATTTCTTTTCAACTAATGAGATAAAGTTTTCAGTAGTTTTTGGTGCCTTATCCTCGAACATTTCAGCCACGAATTCACCCATATTGGTTTTAAATCTTATTTGTCTGTTTTCGCTCATTTCATCTTCTCCTTTAAATATAATAAATTAGATAAAGCTAATTTTCATAAATTCTTGAATTTCAAAAAGGCTGCTCCATCTTAGAATGAAGCAGCCTTGTGACAACTAAACT
This sequence comes from uncultured Acidaminococcales bacterium, assembly GCA_964386405.1. Taxonomy (GTDB): domain Bacteria; phylum Bacillota; class Negativicutes; order Acidaminococcales; family Acidaminococcaceae; genus RZYP01. The sequence goes on from CAYLRW010000031.1 coordinate 7,499, forward strand.
ATCTTATGCCCATCGTAAATTTCTCCGCCAGCATTTGGCAGTAATTTATAGCGTTCAGTCCACAATGTTTTATATTTAACTGCTTGAGCATGGATATCAGCTAAATGTCCTTCCGGCAAAGTCTTCAGAATCTTAGCCGGTATGCCAGCCACCAAGGAATTTGGCGGTACAATAGTGCCTTTAGTAACAACCGCACCAGCTGCCACAATACTGCCGGTACCAATAACTGCTCCGTCCAGGACAGTTGAGCCCATACCAATCAGGCAATGATCTTCGACCGTGCAGGCATGCAGAATCGCTGCGTGTCCTACTGTAACATAGTCGCCAACGATACAAGCATACTTATCCGAAACATGAACAACAGTATTGTCCTGAATATTACTGTAGTTGCCGATTTCTATACGGTTAACATCACCTCTGACGGTGCAGTTATACCAAACACTGCTGAACTCCTTCATTTTAACTGCGCCAATAATTGCAGCATCTTCAGCTGCCCAGGCCTTCTTATCAATTTCCGGTAAAATGTCATTAAAAGATTTAATCACTTTTACTCACCTTCTTTTAAATTTATCATTTCTTGCACAATTATTATTAAATAATTCTACAGTTATGTCAATAAATAATAATTATTTTTCACTATATGTTCACCAAATTCCCTTATCTCCCTGCTGTTTGACTTTGGTGAAATAGATATGCAATCCTGTAGAAATCAATACTATGCCGGTAAATACCAAAATATATTTAGTAGCTAAAAAAGTACCCATAAATCCGCCAACCAACGGTCCCACAACACCGCCTGACTGTTGGGCTGCGGTTACGAGCCCAAAAGCTTTACCTCTAACCAACGGATCAGTTGTTCTTACGATACCTGCATTAATATTAGGTGCTGCGCCAGCAAGGAAAAGTCCGAAAACAAACTGCACCATCCCAAACTGCCAGATATCACTGACAAAAGCCTGGCATAAATTGGTCAAACCTGCGCAAACCATGACAAAAAACAACGTTTTAGCAAAACCGACTTTTTGCCCAGTCTTACCCCAAAAAGGCGCTGCAATAATTCCTGCGATGCCAGCTAAAGAAAAAACCACACCGGAAGCTTTAACCGCGCCGTCCATGCCACCCATCAATTCCTTAACATAGATAGTTAAAAGCGGCTGAATGATCAAAAGACAGGATTGCACTAAAAAGAACAGTCCCATGATATATAAAAGTTTCTTGTTATTGACTGCCATACGCAAGTCTTCCAGCACACTTCGTTTGGCTCTTTCTTTAGCAGCGCTGTCTACGATATCCTGTACATAATAAATTACTCCGCAGGTTGCCAGTGCCAAAGCTCCTGAGGCAACATAAAAAGAGAAACGCATACCGAACCACTCACTGACGTAACCGCCAATTAAAGGCCCAATAACGCCGCCGCTAGCGACAGCAGCCTGCATCCAACCCATGCCCCAGCCTAATTTTTCAGGTGGCAGCGTAGATGAGCAAAGTGCCATAGACGCCGGGACAAAACCGCTGATAAAACCTGTCAAAGCTCTGACTGCCAGAAGCTGATAAGGTGTTTGGGCCAAAGAAGAAAGCCAATAACAGAGAGCTAAGCCAAAACCAGCACGTATTGCCATTTTCTTTTGTCCAACTCTGTCCGCCTTAGCACCCCAATAAGGAGCCATAATTGCAGAGCCCAAAAAAGTTATCGAAAAAATTGTCCCAGCCCAAATGTTGACCGAAGAAGCATTTACTCCAAGTTCCTGCAGCAGATACAGGGGAAGGAAAGGAACCACCATCGTATAGCTGGCACAAGTCAGGAAGACCCCTGTCCATAAGACAAGCAAGTTCATTCTCCAATTAATATTTTCTCTACTGTTTACGCATTTGTCTGAACTTTTAAGGGTCATCGTTTCATCTCCGTCAAACTGATTCTTACAATTATACCACTTATTGGCCACTCTTTCCAAAATTGCCGTCAAAAAGAATTTTCCGACTTTTCTCTCTGCTACTTCGCAAATTGCCGATAGAATATTATGGAAGATGAAACAAAAAGTGCTGTTCCCAAAACAACTAATCCCAAAATACTAGGCCAGACATAGTAAAGAGAATCACCTTTTAGCAACACATCAAAGGTAAAATCCACAAAATAGTGCATAGGGATTAACATTCCAGTCCACCGCATCCAAGGCTGCATTGCTTCTGTCGGTGTAAAAGTCCCGGACAAAAAAATCATCGGCATCAGCAGAAATATCATCATCATGATAGCTTGCGGCAAGTTTTTCGCCACCAAAGCAATTTGTATCCCCAAACTAGACATGACAAAAATATATAACATAAGGACTGAATAGAATAGAAATATATTCCCGGCAAAGGGCAAGCCGTAAAAACCTTTCATGATGCCGACTAAGCCAACTATTGACAGTGGCACAATAAGAAAAATATTTGGAATGATCTTGGAAAGAAAAATCTCAAATGAACGCGCAGGTGTTACCATCAACTGTTCGATTGTTCCATACTCTTTTTCCCGGACAACTGCTGCTGCCGTCAGCAAAAGTGAGACCATCGTAATTTTGCTGATAAAATCAACCAATCCTGAAAACCAGGCATTAGTTCTATTCGGGTTGTATTCAATTCTGGTATCCGCATTTATGGTCGGAATGCTTTGTTTGGTAATCGTGGCAAAGCCTCTCTGCTCAATTAAATCTAAAGTGTAGTTTCCGGAAATTTGTGCTACATAAAGTACCGCAACTGTTGCAGATAAGGAGATAGTACCATCACTGATAACCTGAAATGAAGCAGGACTATCGGAACTAATTTTTCTGGCGAAATCTGGCGGTATGACAATTGCCATACTAGCTTTGCCGCTATCCAAATAATTTACCACTTCCTGGTTGGAATAGACAACGCCCAGCAAGCGAAAATATGGCTCTTGAAAACGGCTCAAGAGTTCTCGGCTGCTTGGGGTTTGCGACTGGTCATAAACCACATACGGATGATGGCTGATTTCCATGGAAAGGCCATTAGAGGCGATAAATGGTGAGACAGTAAAAGACCAGATAAGAATAAACAGGAGCATCTTATCACGCCACATCTGGATAAATTCTTTTTTAAGCAAAGCCAGCAATCTATTCCACATTTAGCTAACCTTCTTTCTGAAGCAACGAATTGCCAAAAAGTATAAAACGGCCGCATAAATAAGTAAGGCAAACATATCTTGCCAAATGATTGCAAATGATGCTCCCTTCAAATAAATTCCACGTACAATATACATAAAATAAGTTGAAGGCAAAAAAATACTGATAATTTGCCCTAATGTTGATTGGCTGGTAACCGGCGACAAAAAACCAGAATAAAAAAATGATGGCAGCATGGTAGTAAGAATCGTGATAAACATCGCCGCTAATTGGGAGGAAGCTATGATAGATACCAGCAAACCATAACCAACAGTACAAATCAGGAATAACAAAGCACTGACGGTCAGTGCTAAAAAATTTCCCGTAAACCTTACCTCAAAAAACAAAACACTTAATAAAAAAATCAGCAAATAAGCAACAAAAGAAATAACGATATAGGGAACCGCCTTACCAATTACTACTTCCCAACTTCTAACCGGAGAACAATATAAGTTATAGATTGTGCCAACTTCCTTTTCACGGACAACGACAAGCGCCGCCAGTAACGAGGGATAAAACATCAGAATCGTCGCAATCAACCCCGGAACAAGGAAGTTTTTGCTTTCCAAGGTTGGATTGTACCAGGAAATAGTTATAGGCTCAACACTAGGCAATGAAATATTTTGGCCATAGGTGTTTTTATAGCGTTCAATCAGCAGATTATTAGTCTGTTGATTGATTGCACCGACATAACCGCTAATAACTTCGCTGCGGGCCGGGAAAGAGCCATCGACAGAAACCCTGACCGATACAGGTTTATTGCCAGCCAGCCTTTCTGAAAAATTTTCCGGTATCTCTATACACAGACGAATTTTCCCTTCCGCCATGAGCTCTTCTGCCTGGCCTTCCCTTTCAAGCATACCAAACAGCTTAAAATATTCAGAATTAGTAAAAGAACTGACATACTCACGACTGGCAGCAGAGCGATCACGATCATAAAAAGCAACAGGAATATTCTTGACATCCAGTGTCATACCTTCGCCCATAATGATGATAATCATCATAGGCACGACAAGCGCCAGCCCCAAGTAAAGAGGATCACGCAGAAGTTCGCGTGTCTCCTTGGCAATAATGGCCATCACTCGCTTAAACATGCCGCGCCTCCCCATTACCATTATTTATAAGATCCATAAAGGTTTCTTCCATAGATAAGTGGCTGATTATCACAGCAGCATTTTCCAATCCTTCTTCAGCAAACATTTTTCTAAGGACGTCAGTATGTTTTTCCGGAGTCAGGGACCGTACATGCACATCCTGCCCGTACATGGAAGCATTTGGAAAGATTTTTTTAACTATTGAATATGCTTTGCGCGGATTCACCGCAGTAATTATTAGCAATTGACCAAAAGTGTCAGTTGCCCGATGTTCAAGGTTATCAGGGCTATCTAGTGCAACAAGCCTGCCTTGATCCATCAAAATCAATCGGTCACAGCGTTCCGCTTCGTCCATGTAATGGGTTGAAACCAAAACAGTTTTCCCTAATTCACGAGCTAACTGGTAAATGATATTCCAAAAGTCACGGCGGGCAACAGGGTCAACTCCAGAAGTAGGCTCATCAAGAAAAATAACCGGCGGTTCATGCAGCACAGCACAAATAAGTGACAGTCTCTGCCTTATTCCCAAAGGCAGTTTGCCAGCAGGACGATCAGCCAAAGCGGCCAATCCTATAGTCTCAAGAAGTTTTTCGTCGTTAACACCACCAACATTGTAAAGTCCTTTATACAAGTCTATGTTTTCTCTCACCGTCAGGTCACGATAAAGAGAGAATCTCTGTGACATATAGCCTATTCTATCCCAAACATTTTGTCGAGCTGCAGAAACATTGTAGCCTGCAGTAACTATTGTACCTGAACTTGGCGGCAGCAACCCGCACATGCTCTTGATCAATGTCGTTTTGCCGGCACCGTTAGGCCCTAAAAGGCCAAAAACCTCACCGCTGTAAATATTGCAGCTGATATCGCTGACCGCTTTAAAATTGCCAAATTGAATAGTCACATTTTCACAACTGACAACACTTTCTCTGGTTACCACTCCGCTGCCAACAAACGGCATTGCAGCAGAAAGTTTGTTTTTTCCTGTCAATTGAACAAACACATCATCCAGTGATGTGCTTACTTCTTCTAGTTTGCCGCAGCAAATATTTGCTGCTTTCAGATATTCCTTAGTTTGCTCGCCTGTGCTCAACAGCCGCATTTTGACGTTCTGGCCAAGTAACTGCGGATCGGCAGCCCCTGTGTATTCCTGCAGCAAAGTTAAAGCTTTGTATTGCGGCTCCACCGCTAAACTGACCATTTTACCCTCTAACAGCGTCTTCAATTCCGCAGGCGTACCTTGTTTAATAATCCTACCTTCATGCATAAGTGCCACACGATGACATCTCGATGCTTCATCCATATAGGAAGTTGTCAAGACAACCGTCACATGACGTTCTTCCACTAAATCAATAATTATCTGCCAAAATTCCTGACGTGATCTTGGATCAACCCCAGTTGTCGGTTCATCAAGAAAAATTATGTCTGGCAAATGTACGAGTGTACAAATCAGCGATAGCTTTTGCCGCATACCACCCGAAAGGTTTTTTGCCTGCCTATCCAGAAAAGGCTCAAGTCTCGTCATATGCAGCATTTTTTTACTATTAGCAGTAAAAACATCAACCGGAATTTGCCGCAAATCCCTGAAAAAGTTAATATTTTCTTTGACTGACAAACTATCATATAGATTCAAACCGATTCCTTGCGGCATATAACCGATAATGTCCTTTATTTCATCCGACTGGGTCGATGGGTCAAACCCAGCAACCCTTATAGATCCTTCACTGGCATCTGCGACGCCTGTCATCATTTGAATAATACTTGTTTTGCCGGCACCGTCAGGTCCTATGAAGCCAAAGATTTCCCCCGGCATAATATCAAAAGACAGATCAGAAACCGCTGTAGTTGGTGGTTTGCCCTTGTATATTTTGGAAACATTCTTTGCAAAAATAATTGGCTGTATTTTGCCATCAGTAGTTGACTCTGCTAGTTTAACTTCATCCATGGTAAATCCTCTTTCCAACGCAGAATAACATCGCCAGGCATGCCTGGTTTAAGAAGTCCGTCAGGATTTTCCACAGCTACTTCTACCGCAAATACAAGTTTTACCCTTTCTTCCTTCGTTTCAACATTCTTAGGCGTAAATTGCGCTTGGTCAGATATTTTGCTTACTTTACCAACAAAATACTTATCACGATAAGCATCTACATTGATATGAGCTTCACTGCCCAGATGGATTTTGCCTATCTGCTGCTCAGGGATATAGATTTTCATGTAGATGTTTTGCAGATCGATCAACACGAAAAGAGGTGAAACTGCGTTAACTACCTGACCAACCTCTACCGGTCTGGTAATAATTGTACCGTCAACAGGCGATTGAACTTGCAGTTCCTTCTGATTAGCCAACAATTCGGCCAGTTTGCCACGATACGATTCTACACTGCTTTGGCTTGCTTCAAGTTGCTTTTGCTTTATGTCCACTGCCACTATTGATGTCAGAGCTGCTGCCAGGTTAGCTTTAGCAGCTTCATGCAATTGAATAACAGCATTGACATCTGCCATGCTGCTGTCATAATCCAGTTTCTTGCTATCAAATTCCCGCGCCGAAATAGCTCCATCCTGGTATAGTTTGAGATAACGCTGGTAATTGCTTTCAGCAATCTGTTTAACAGCTTGAGCCTTTTCCAGTTGTGCCTGTACGTTTTCCACCGAAGCTTTAGCTGACAAGATTGTAGAATCAGAATTGCGTCTCGTATATTCAAGGTCATATCGTGCTTCTTCGTTTTGTAATTGCGCTGTTTTCAAATTTTCTTGAGCGCTGGCAACTTGTGCCTGTATCTGTTCAGAGTCCAATACGGCCAGTATCTGTCCTTTTTTTACTGTATTGCCTTCATCCGCCATCAATTTCAGAATGCGGCCCTGCACTCGCGAGGATACATTTACTTCCCGTCCCTCAATTCTGCCTCCCGCTACGATAAACCCTTCAGGTACTTTGTTAGCTTGTTGTCTCCAAAAAAACCAGCCCAGACCGATAATTATGATACCTATCACTACAAATATGGCCTGCTTTGTTGTCATCTTCGGCATAATTAATCCACCCCAGACATTCAACTTATTATTCTACTGAGACAGTAACATCCAACTCATAAAATAATATTTTTTTAGTCAAAAAATATTATTATTTTTAAGGTTAGAATTCTCGTTTGCCAAAGGAAACTCCTCTATTTTCAGAATTTTTCCCTGCTATTTTAATTTGTGTTTGAACAAATCAGCATACTGATCAAAAAAATAGACGAATACAATTTAATGTATTCGTCTATTTGCATATCATAAGCTGATTTGCAATACATTAGCTAAAAGCTTATATTATTTAAGCATTTTCATGACCGTTCGAAGAAAATGTGTCTTCTGCCGCTTCAGAATTAAACAACTTTCTGACGCTTTGAGAAGCAATCAGCAACGCCAGAATAATCAAAGCAATGGCTACAACAAGCTGTAATCCATCGGTCAGGAGAGAGAAACCGCCAGTAGTCAGGAATTTATTGACAATCCCATAAATTGACATTAAAAGCGCAATGACTGTAGCACAGAACATGAAGCACATAGGGATATAAAGCATCCTGCCCTCGCGGCCGGTTACCTTCAGGAACACAGCAAGAGCTATAAGAACCAGTGCGGAGCACAACTGATTGGCGGCACCAAAAAGCGGCCAGACATTCATATAACCGCCCAGGCAGAGCAAATAACCAAAAAACAGAGTTATTACGGTAGCAAAGTACTTATTGGTCATGATTTTCTGCATTGAGGTCATTTTAGCAGGATCTGTTGTATCTCCAGTGAAAAATTCCTGAAAACACATGCGGCCGATACGTCCTACCGAGTCAAGAGTAGTCAAAGCCAAAGCTGATACGCACATCGTTATTACACAAGTTGCCACATGTTTTGATAGGCCGAACATGGATAAGAAGTTGCCAACAGAAGCCGAAAAAATCTGGAAAGGTGTCCCTTTCGGCATTACTCCGCCGGTAGCTGCGGCACCAACAACAATAAGAGAAACAACGGCAAGAATCGTTTCGATCATCATCGATCCGTAACCAACAAACAACATATCTTTTTCATTAGATACTGTCTTTGAGGAAGTACCTGAAGAAACCAGACTGTGGAAACCGGAAACTGCTCCGCAGGCAATAGTAATAAACAATATCGGGAACAAAGGTTTGCCATTAACTTCAAAACCATTAAAAGGAGCCAACTCAATTGTAGGATTAGTAAATACTACGCCAATGACACCACTGGCAATCATACCTAAAAGCAAGAAAGAACTCAGATAATCACGTGGTTCCATCAAAAGCCACATCGGCATAACTGCTGCCATAAACATATAAGCAAACACGACATAAGTCCAAGTTGTTTTATCAAAATACAACGGATACGCAATGCCAGCAGCAAGCATACCCAAGATCAAAACAATACCTACCGCCAGTTTCGGCTTCTCTGTTAGTGGATATTTTTTCAAAAATAAACCAAAAATAATTGCCACAACAATATAGAGCATAGAAATAGAAGCAGCAGCCGCATTCGGCGTTACTTGCGAGCCAGTAGAGGTAAAACCATTGAAAGTTCCGGCAACGATATCAGCAAAAGCGGCTGTAATTAAAAGAGTAAACAACCAAGAAAATAGCAAGAACATGCGCTTTCCTGTCCTACCAATATATCTTTCAATAAGCATACCCATGGATTTGCCTTCGTTTTTTACCGAAGCATAGAGAGCGGTAAAATCCTGTACTGCACCAAAAAAGATGCCGCCTACCATTAGCCACAGCATGACCGGTACCCAGCCGAACATTGCAGCAATAATAGGACCGGTAACAGGCCCCGCACCAGTAATTGATGAAAATTGATGAGCAAAAACAGTAAATTTTGACGATGGTACATAGTCGTTGCCATCTTCAAATAAGTAGGCAGGTGTTTTAGCCTTGGGGTCAATACCCCAAATTTTTGTAAGCCAGCGACCATAAATAAAATAACCGCTTAAACATACCAAAAGAGCAATTCCTAACAGCGTCAACCCATTCATAATCAAATTACTTCCTTTCAGATTCTTGCTTGCGCCAAAATGTCGCGATCATTTCTTCGCAAGCCATTTTCAACAGAATATTAAGCAGTTTTTTCTATAGTTTGGTGCGCAAAAACAAAAAACCTTCGTCTTCAATACGCATTAACGTAATTGAAGACGAAGGTTAAACCTCCGCGTTACCACTTCATTTGCCGATTACTCAGCCCTCTCTGTCATATCGGGAAAATTTTTCCGAATACGCTTCCTTCTAACGGTAGAAAACCGGACACTGCCTACTATACTTCAGCATTCTGCTCTCAGATGAGAAAAATAAAAGCTTTACGCCAGCTTACACCAAACGTTGGCTCTCTGTAGAAAAGGTCTTTTATTTCCATGTTCTGTTCATAGCATTTAAATATTCTGTTGAAAGACAGTGTAACACCAGCTTCATCAACTGTCAAGTATTTTGGTGATTATTTTTCACTAAAAATAGATTTTTTATTCACTAGTAGGGCCAACATACTTTCCATCTGCAAAAATGCCTTCCTCTTTTGTCCCATCAGCATGTGTTAATACTCCTTTACCATTGTATTTGCTATCTTTGAATTCTCCTTCGTAACAATCGCCATTAGCATACTTAAAGATGCCTTTGCCCTGCAATCTATTAGCAAAGAATTCTCCTTCATACCTGTCCCCGTTAGCAAAGGTATAAACACCTTTCCCCTGCAAATCGCGATTAACTACTTCACCAACATAGTGATCCCCATTTTCATATTTACGGTCAACCGTGTATGCTTGTCCTTTCTGCAAAGCAGGAGCAACACCTGCCGTTGCAGCAACATTTGCAGAATTATTTTCATTATTACTCGTATTGTTATTAACTATTGGAGCCGTTTCACCATTGTTGCCTTGATATTCACCAGGGTAAAATTTTGCGGTAATATTAAAAACTTTTTCTTTCCCTGCTTGCATAATAACAAATTTAGCAGGCTTAGTTCGGTCTGACTCTTCGAGCATCATACCATTCAAATATTTCTGCTTTTCTTTGCGCACCATAATATCATTAATAGAAATCATTACATCGCCGGCTTTTATCCCAGCTTCTTCAAAGGCTGAACCAGGAGTTATTGTCCCTATAAGGTAACCCTCACCGGCTTTTTTATCTGTAGTTTCATAACCGAATAAGTAGCTTCCATTGAAATAAGTCTTGATATCCTTAATAAATTTATACTGATCAATATACTCTCCAACTTCAGCAGTTTCTCTCATACCATTCTTTTGAATTATAGTACAATTTTCGCTTATAGATAAAACCACATCATTATTATTTGGGACAAAATTAAAGAGAATTCTTTGTTCACGGGTACCAGTTGCGCCAAACCAACCGATAGCTACATTTTCAACGTGAAGCATGACCAAACTATACGGATTGAGTGTTTCAACATGGCAGCCAGGTATAGTTTGGGTAATTTTGTATATCGCCCTTTCAACAACCATCTGTTGATTAACATTATTGATTACTATACTTGCACCAGCTAAAACCTGAGAACAAAGCATCATCAAAAACAAAAATACCAGTAAAATCTTTTTCATAAGCTCTTACCCCCTCTTCAATCTTTTCATATACACAAATACACAAAAACAAATGTGCTTAACCCAAATATAATAATATTCACTTTTCTCTTAAATGTAAATAGTGAAATTTTCCAAATATTCGTTTATTATAAACAAAATAAGCACTACACTTCACATTCTGCAAAAAACATATCACAAAAAGCATTGACAATATTTCTTAATGGTAATATAGTACTTAACAATAAAGGTAAACCGAGGAATAAGAAGAGTAAATACAGCTATTTATTTTCAGAGAGCTGCAGA
>CAYLRW010000032.1:0-18311 GCA_964386405.1 uncultured Acidaminococcales bacterium
TTGGTGGCGGCGCACGGATTTGAACCGCGGACACTCCGGGTATGAACCGAATGCTCTAGCCAACTGAGCTACGCCGCCATATTTATTTGGAGCTGATGACCAGGATTGAACTGGTGACCTTATCCTTACCAAGGATACGCTCTGCCGACTGAGCTACATCAGCAAATCATGGTTGCGGGGGCTGGACTTGAACCAACGACCTTCGGGTTATGAGCCCGACGAGCTACCAACTGCTCCACCCCGCGATAAAAGGCACCAATCATTAAAAGTTGGTGGAGAGGGAAGGATTCGAACCTTCGAAGCCAGAAGCGGCAGATTTACAGTCTGCTCCCTTTAACCACTCGGGAACCTCTCCGTTATTAAACTTTTGGAGCTGGCGAAAGGAATTGAACCCTCAACCTACTGATTACAAGTCAGTTGCTCTACCGATTGAGCTACGCCAGCACTGCATTAGTGACATTGAGTAGTATATAATACGCTGATAAACTTGTCAATACCCTTTTTAATTTTTTTCAAAATATCGTAAAATTTTTACAGTTTTACGAAAAGTGGCAAAGACATCATAAGTAAAAATACCACAAAGTCACTACGGCCATTATAATACGATAATATGCAAAACTTGTCAACCGGGAACGATTAAGAAAACCAATAAACCAAAGGATTGAAATATAAGCGACGATAAAAGAAACGACAAAACCTATGGCCAGCAGGTATAGATCGTTCGTGCTCAGGGCCGACATACTCTTCATCAAATCGTAAATACAAGCCACAAACATCAAAGGTACAGCAATGATAAAGGAATATTCTGCCGCAGCTTTGCGTGTAAGTCCTATCAGGATACCGCCGCTGATGGTTGAACCAGAACGGGAGAATCCCGGCCACAGGGAAAGAATTTGAAAAGCGCCAACAAGTACTGCTTGTCTTATTGATATTTTATCTATATCGTCCAGCAAATACTCCTGCATATTTTCTGTTTTCTTTTCTGCATATATCATCAAAATCGCGCCGAGAACAAAGCCTATTGCTACCGTAAACGGTGAAAACAAATAGTGCTTAATAGCGCTATGTGCAAAAAATGCTATACCCATCACAGGAACGATACCAGCAGCCACATGCCAGACGCTGAGGCCTTTATTGACCTGCCAACCATCATGAGTAAAAAAATGTCTGAATTTATCGCGATAAATAAATATAACAGACAAAATGGCACCAAGTTGTATAAAAACATCAAAAACATTGGCAACCGGGCCATCAAAACCAAGTAAGTGTCCAACAATAATCATGTGTCCTGTCGAAGAAATAGGCAGGAATTCTGTAATACCTTCAACTATACCGATAATTACTGCTACTAACGTGAGATCCATTTTCTACCTTCTTTTTTTAATTTTATTATGATACTGTAAAATCAACTTTTTTTATTATAGCTAATATGGTCTTAACAAACCAGTCTTATTTTAGTCAAATTATGTGAATTTTATCTGAAATATTTTATTTTGCTAGCTTTTGCAACAATTCAGTTATCACTAATTTGTCTGTAGGAAAGGCTAAATCTGGCGGAGCAGAAAGGTCAAACCAACCGATTTCACTAGCATCGTCGCCGGCGAAAGGCGTACCCGAAACAACAGTCGAGAGGAACCAAATACCAACAGTATGCTGCTGAGGATTATGGAAGTTTGAGTGAACAGCAAATACTTCTAACGGCCTAATAACCAGATTGGTTTCTTCTTCAACTTCCCTCACAATACCCGCCCTTACATCTTCATCATATTCTAAGTAGCCGCACGGAATGCACCAAAGTCCGGGATAGGTTATCTTCGCTGATCTTTTTACCAAAAGGATTTTCCCTTTTTCATCAAAAATAATTGCGGCAACTCCTACTATTGGATTTTCATAATGTATGCGTCCACATCTGCAGCAAACGAGCCTTTCTCTACCGGTCAAAAAACGTTTTGTCAGTTTTTCTCCGCAAACCGGGCAAAAATAAAATCTCTGCGGCATCTACTACAACCTCCCGTTTTCAAAAAAAGGGCAGGAATCCCTAACCAGGATGCCTACCCTTCACTTTAAAATTTTTAGTCGCCGAAACTGATACCTAAATGACGTGCTGTACGAATAATATCACTGTCAATTGGTACCAGGTGAGGCTCTGAAGCTACCTTCTCGATTGGCACCACTACAATCTTGTTACTTTGTAATGCTACCATGGTATTAACTTTTCCCTGCAGACAGGCCTCCACAGCAGCAGCGCCATAGCGAGTAGCTAAAACCCTGTCATAAGGAGTAGGTGAGCCACCGCGCTGCAGGTAACCGAGCACCGTGCAGCGAGATTCTATGCCAGTTCTCTCCTCTATTTCGCGGACCAGCTTTTCGCCGGCACCGCCAAGACGAATCGGTTCATAACTATCCTTCACCATACGTGCTACTGAAAGTTGACCGCCAACAGGTTTAGCTCCCTCGGCAATAACAACTATACTGAATTTTTTATTACTAGCCTGTCTTTGCTTGATTTTTTTTAAAACAGATTCTATTTGATACGGTATCTCAGGAATCAGTATGCAGTCTGCACCTCCGGCAATCCCTGCATGAAGGGCAATCCAGCCAGCATATCTGCCCATAACTTCCAGTGCCATGACCCTGTGGTGTGACTCAGCCGTAGTATGCAGCCTGTCCACAGCCTCCGTCGCCATTGCCATTGCCGTATCAAACCCGAAAGTTCTTTCTGTACAAGGCAAATCATTGTCAATAGTCTTCGGCACACCAACAACCTTCACACCACATTCTTTGCTTAGTTTATTTGCGATATTCAGACTGCCGTCACCACCAATGACAATCAGTATATCAATTGCGTGCTTTTTTAAATTAGCAAGAACTGTTTCCCGCATATCTTTATAAACAGGTTCTCCTGCCTCATCTGTTGCAAAAATAAAATGAAAAGGATTATCACGGTTGGTCGTTCCCAAGATAGTACCACCACGCGGGAGAATCCCCGATACATCCTGCAACTCCAACCTTTTGATATTATCACCAATCAGGCCATTAAACCCATTTTCTACGCCAAATATCTCACAATTATTCTGAATAGCTGTTTTCACTACTGAACGTATGACCGCATTTAATCCCGGACAATCACCACCGCCAGTGAGAACCGCAAGTCTACCTTGGGTAACCATTCCACACCCCTGTTCTAATCCATATTCCAAATTTTGAAACCATCCGCACTGATTTTTATCGATTCTGTCCCATCAAATTTATCATAACAGAGACAGCCATTTTCACAATAACCCGGCCATGCCGCGACTATCACAAACTGCTTGCTTAATTTCCGTAATAAATCAGCAACATCAATGTGAAAAACTGGTACAAAAAGCGTTTGAAGCCTGTCAAGTAAGACTACTTCGGAATTATAGCCTTCGAGTATTTCACCAATCATTTCAGCGGCCTTTTCCTGGCGCAATGCCGGCAGCAGCTCTAAGAAATCCTCAGTAATTAATAAGCGGCAATCAACGTAATCCCACGCTTTTTTGGCTGCCGCCTCACGCAGAACGCCGCTCTTACCGCTTCCTGGCTTACCTGTAATAATCAATACTTTTTCTTCAGCCTCTTGCAGGCCTTCTACCTCTTTTACAAAATCCTCTACCTGGCTCATGTTCTTCGCCCTCCTTAGTTTTTTCGTAAACAGGTTTGCTCGTCTTTAAGATGTTTTTATTATTCGTCGTGCCTTTACAAACTCCTTTAAAAAATAAAACATCATTTAGAAAAATCTAAATGATGTTACAATATGTTACATATCTATCAAATTATTTGTCATTTTTGCGATGACTGCCGAATCTCTCTGAAGGGTCCATCGCCATCAGACCGCAATAAACATTCTTCAAATCGGTGCCTTCAGCACGGGAATTAAGATATTTCTCCAGCTTGCGTTTAACGCGCTGCAAAGCATTATCGATAGACTTTATATGCCGATCAAGATCAACAGCTATTTCCTGATAAGATTTCCCATCCAGATAACTCATGAGAACTTTCCATTCCAAATCGCTCAGAATGTTGTTCATTTTATTTTCTATATCCAGAAATTCTTCACGGCTGATGACCATTTCTTCAGGATTTGCTACCTTGGCTCCAGAAATTACATCCAGTAAAGTTCTGTCAGAATCCTCTTCATAAATAGGTTTATTTAAGGAAACATAAGAATTAAGAGGGATGTGTTTCTGCCGTGTCGCTGTTTTGATCGCTGTAATTATTTGTCGCGTCACACATAGCTCGGCAAAAGCGCGAAAAGATGAAAGCTTATCATTGCGGAAATCTCTAATTGCTTTAAAAAGGCCTATCATGCCTTCCTGAATAATATCTTCTCGTTCCGCACCGATTAAAAAATAGCTTCTCGCTTTGGCACGTACAAAATTACGATATTTATAAAGCAAATATTCCTGCGCTAAAAGATTCTCATCTTGTTTCGCAGCCATGACAACCTCTTCATCGGTCATATTCTCAAATGCCTGATAGGGATCATTCGTTACACCTGAACGCATACAGCACAGCCTCCCTTTTTCTTTTAACTTGGACCTTCGAAAGCCTGCTATTACTCAGTTAATCGTGAAATTAATTATACAATAGTTTTTTTTTGCAAGTCAATCTAGACTTGCTTCTATCTATCGGCGCAATCGCTCCAGCTTGTTAAGCACATCATCCTTAAGCCTGCTGCCGACCTCATTCCGTGCCTTACCTCTAACTTCTCTGCTATTACGCTCATTTATTTGTTTTTTTACTGCCAAATAGTCTTCATTAAACTCTCTGGCCGAAATACGATAAGCTCCGACTCCTAAAATAACTATCTGCTCGGCATAATCGCTGGTTACTACATATACTTTATGACCTTCTTTTATTAATTCATAAGTTTTGCGTTCAATCCAGGAATCCGCAGTTTCACCCTCCGCGGTAAATACTATCCTGGCGCCTCCGCGAACTTCTTCATTAGATAAACCCTGTACTTCCTGCGCGTCAAAAACCAAAATCGCCTCCTGGCCTTTAAAAGCAGCATATTCGGCAGCAACCGCCAGCAGCATTTCGCGCGCATGCTCCAGGTTCTCTTCACGAACAGTCTTAAACTCTTTCCAGTTATTTACTACATTGTAACCATCGATTAAGAGCCATTCTTTCATAATTATTCACCGGCTCTTTGCCTTACAATTTCAAAAAGCAGTATTGCTCCTGCAGCTGAAGCATTCAAAGAAGAAACGCCCCCGCGCATAGGAATTTTTACCAAAAGGTCGCAATTTTCTTTGACAAGCCGGCCGAGACCTTTGCCTTCAGCACCAATAACCAAAACTATCGGGCCTGTCAAATTAGAGGTAAAGTAGTCGGACTCTCCGTCCATATCAGCACCGACGACCCATAGGCCTTTTTTCTTCAGCTCGTTGATGGTTTGCGAAATATTGCCAATGCTGACTACAGGAACATATTCTATTGCTCCCGCCGAAATTTTGGCTACAACTGCATTCAAAGGGCAGCTGCGGCGCTTTGGCATCAGGACACCATGAACACCTGCTGCGTCTGCAGTTCGGATAATTGCCCCCACATTTTGCGGATCCTGCAACTCATCAAGTAAGACGAGAAAAGGAGCTTCACCTTTTTCTGCCGCTATTGCCAATACCTCATCCAGATCATAGAAGCGGATAGGCGCAGCCATGGCAACAACACCCTGATGGCGAATTCCTTCCGCCATATTATTCAGCTTCTCAATTTTTACATATTCAACCAGCACGCCCGTATCTTTGGCTAAAGCGATGATTTCACCAATGCTGCCGCCTTTGATGCCATCCTGCACGTATAATTTGTTCAGGGAACGGCCGCTGCGCAGCGCTTCAATAACAGAATTCCGGCCCGCTATCAATTCATCTGACATATTTATTCCTACCCTTTCGCAGCTTTAGCCTGCAAAGCAGCTAAACGGCCGCAGGTCATTGCGCCTTCAGTACAAATTCCATCGGTAACACAGGAAGGGCCTGCCTTTTCAAATAAAACAGGTGCTACTTCCTTAACTTCAGCCAGCATTTTTTCAGCCAAAGCCCTGATTTCCCATTGGGCACGGGTGCAGCAGCGCAGACGGAAGAAATTATATAAAGATCTTACATTCATCGTCACTACTATTTTTGTTTCTGCCGCATTTGGCAGGATGTAGCGGGCATCCTCTGCCGGAATACCCATCTCTGTCCATTCGGTATAAAGTGTTCTGATTTCGCCCATCAGTTTTTCAAACTTTTCGCGTTCCGCAGGTCTTGCGGCTATGGAAAGAGGCAAAATTGTCTCAAAATCATGTTCCTTCACATAACGCTGTGATTGCTGGGAATAAGAAGCTATACGATGGCGAACCAGCTGGTGGGTAAGAACTCGGGAAACACCTTCAATGGCAAAAGTAAAAGTAACATGCTCAAGTGTTGAAAAATGTCCCATTTCAACCAGCTTGCGCACTAATTTCGCCGCCTGTTCGTCAGTAATTTTCTCTTCCAGCTGTGCTGCCCCGATTGGTGAATAACACAACCTGGCACTCATAGCAACGGTTTTTTCCGGTTCCGGCGTATAGCGCAAAAGTTTTACCTGCATATCTTAACTAAGCCTCCTGGCGTCTATTTCACTTCTGATAATTTCGAAAGAACGCTCCAAAATCTCTTCCAGGCGTTCTTCTTTTTCTGCGAGGAACAACCAGCCAAGCAATGCTTCAAAAGCTGTGCCTTGGCGATATTCACGCACACTGGCACTCTTTGGCACCGTTGACTTGGTATTGCGTCCGCGTCTGGCAATTGCCTCTTCCTCATCGTTCAACTCCGCTGTCAAAGCATCCATGGCTTTGGCCTGCATTACCGCAGAAACCATCTTTGCCCCCAGGTCATGAATTACACGTACATGTCCTGATGTAGGCAAAAGACGCAGACGAACGTAAAGAGAAAAGACCACATCACCCACGTAAGCAAGAATTACCGGATTCAGTTGTTTAGGCTCCGACAAAGCCAGGCCTTCTTCGGCACAGGCAGCAAGTGCATGTGCTCGTATCATCTGATATTGTTCAAATTTCACTGACGTTTCCACCGTACTCCCTGCGGAGTATCTTCCAAAATAATACCGGCTGCTGCAAGCTTGTCGCGTAAAGCATCAGCTTGTGCATAATTTTTGCTTTGACGTGCTTCCTGGCGAAGTCCAATCAGTATCTCAACCAAAGAGTTCTCCAAACCAGCATCAGCACTTTCTGCTGCTGCCGCTTTTTCCAGAACACCGATAATGCTGCACATCTCAGCAAAAACTTTACTCATCAAATTAACAAGCTTACCATCAGGTCTATTATTGGTTGAAATGACATTCTGGTAATAAGTATTGATTTCGCGGCCCAATGCAAACATATGACTGATTGCAAGCGCCGTATTGAAATCGTCTCTCATAGCTTCCAGGAATTCCGCACGGAACCCGGCAACTTTATTTTGCAGGGCAAGACTATCTTCAGTAGGACCAACACCAGGAATTTGAGCTAAAGTACGCAGGTTTTCCTGTGCCGTTGCCAGTCTGGTCAAGCTGCGTTCAGCTTCCTTCAGGCGTTCATCACTGAAGTCCAGCGGGCTTCTGTAATGAGTTGAAAGAATAAAGAAACGCAAAGTTTCCGGCTCGAAATGTTCCAGAATATCGATTACCAGGAAGAAATTGCCAAGTGATTTTGACATTTTTTCTTCGTTAACGGTAATAAAGCCATTATGCAGCCAATATTTTACAAAAGGATGCTTGCCTGTGCAGCCTTCGGATTGGGCTATTTCATTTTCGTGATGCGGGAAAATCAAATCACTGCCGCCGCCATGGAAATCAAAACTTTCGCCCAGATATTTCATGCTCATAACGGAGCACTCAATATGCCAGCCAGGTCTGCCTTCTCCCCAAGGGCTGGTCCAGGAAGGTTCGCCTGGTTTAGCTGCCTTCCAAAGAGCGAAATCCATCGGATTTTCCTTACGTTCATCAACGTCAATACGGGCACCGGCCAGCATATCATCCAGATTACGTCCGCTTAATTCACCATAATGGTCAAATTTTTCAACGCGGTAATAAACATCGCCATCAACTTCATAAGCGAAACCATTCTCAATCAATTTTGCGACCATGGCAATAATTTCCTCCATATGGTCGGAAACACGCGGATAAATATCCACCCTTCTTACATTGAGCTTGTCTATTGCCTCAAAATAAGCATCTATATAGCGTCCGCAGATGTCGCTCCACGCTACTCCTTCTTTATTGGCGGCGTTGATTATTTTGTCATCAACATCCGTAAAATTCTGCACGTGGGTTACTTCGTAGCCTTCATGCTCCAAAAACCGGTGAATAACATCCCAGGTCACAAAAGGGCGTGCATTGCCGATATGCGGATGATTGTAAGGTGTTACGCCGCAAACGTAGATACTGGCTTTGCCTGGCTCAATAGGCACAAATTCTTCTTTTTGCTTAGTCAAAGTATTATAAACTTTTATGCTCATCTTGGTTTTCTCCTTTATGCGAGAGTTACCCCAGCTTTTTCCAAACTGCCCTTAATGCGTTTTAAAGTACGTTCCAGACCAAGCAGAGGAATGATTTCCGTCAATTCAGGCCCGTGCTGATTACCGGTAAGTGCCACGCGAATCGGCATATAAACACTTTTGCCGCCCAATTTAGTCGTTTTCTGAATGGTTTTAAATGTAGCTTTAATAGCTGCGGCATCCACTGTTTCCAGCTGACCAAGCAACTCAAAAAGCATGTTCATAACTGTTGGTACTGTTTCTTCCTTCAAAACAGCTGCTGCTTCCTCATTTTCGAAAGCAAAATCATCATGGAAATACATAGCTACTACTTCTGGAATCTGCGCTGCATAAGAAACATGTTCTTTACTGGTCAGGACTACTTTTTTCAACCAGGCCAGTTTGTCGCCTTCTTCCTCACCTGTCATAAACCCAGCTTCAATCATCTGCGGTTTTGCTGCTTCGAAGAAAGCTTCATCATCCAGCTGACGCATATAATGCTGGTTGATCCAATTTAATTTATCTAAGTCAAAAACAGCCGGATTCTTAGCAACATGATCCATGGAAAAAGCTTGTATCAACTCTTCTGTAGTAAATATCTCCTGTTCGCTATTCGGCGCCCAGCCAAGCAGGGCAAGAAAATTAACGATACCTTTCGGGCAATAGCCAAGTTTTCTGTATTGGTCAACAGAAGTTGCTCCATGGCGTTTACTCATTTTAGTGCGGTCTTTACCGAGAATAAGAGAAATATGACCAAAAACAGGTTTTTCAAAACCCAAGGCATCATAAATCAGACATTGACGCGGAGTGTTGGACAGATGCTCTTCCGCACGGATAACATGAGTAATGTGCATCAAAGCGTCATCAATTACCACGGCATAATTGTAGGTAGGAATGCCGTCAGACTTCACGATAACAAAATCGCCAATACCGTCTGATTCAAAAACAACATCACCACGCACCATGTCATGGATAACGATCTGCTGTCCGGCTGGCACTTTGAAACGAACAGTCGGCTTGCGGCCTTCTTTTTCAAATTCAGCAATCTGTTCAGGTGTCAGATTTCTACACTTGCCCATATAACGCGGCATTTGGCTTTGAGCAGCCAATGCCTGGCGTTCAGCTTCCAATTCATCATCGGTACAATAACAATAGTAAGCTTTGCCTTCGGCCAAAAGCTGTTCTGTATATTTTCTGTACAAGTCAAGACGTTCAGTTTGACGATAAGGGCCATACTCGCCGCCGACATCTACGCCCTCATCCCAGTCCATTCCCAGCCATTTCAGTGCAGCCTTAATGTTTTCTTCTGACTCTCTGCTGGAACGTTCCAAATCTGTATCTTCAATTCTTAAAATCAATTTCCCGCCGGTTTTACGGGCCAAAAGCCAGTTAAAAAGGGCTGAACGTGCGCCGCCGATATGAAATGGGCCTGTAGGGCTTGGTGCGAATCTTACTCTTATTTCCTTTTCCATGAACAAAACCTCCAAATATATAAAACACTATATTGTTAAATTATAGCACAAAGTTTATGCAGATACTTTCTAAAAACATTACTGCCCGGTCAGCTGGAAAACGGTTACTACCGCTTGCGCGGCTATACCTTCGCCTCTGCCCGTGAAACCAAGTCTTTCCGTAGTAGTTGCTTTCACGTTGATTGCATCCTTATCAATCTTTAGTACAGCAGCTATGTTATTTTGCATCTGTTCCCGATAAGCAGCCAGCTTAGGTTTTTGTGCAATGATTGTTATATCCGCATTGCCAACCTGCCAGCCTTTTTCCAGCAATAGTTGCGTTACATGCCGCAGCAAAAGCATGCTGTCTGCACCTTTATACTTTTCATCAGTATCTGGGAAATGCTGTCCTATATCACCTAAAGCGACAGCACCAAGCATAGCATCCATTAAGGCATGAACTGCTACATCAGCATCGGAATGCCCTGCCAGCCCCAGTTCGTAGGGAATCTGAACCCCACATAAGATTAATTTTCTTTCGGCCGCTAGGCAATGTACATCAAACCCGCTGCCCACACGCATTGGAATATTTCTTTCCTCGTTCACAGGATTGTCTTCTCCCTTGTGTAATAACGCTTTAGCCCAGACGAGATCCTCCGGAGTCGTGATCTTATTATTGGTATAAGAACCTTCGGCAACAACAACAGGCTGACCTAAAAGTTCAACAGCACCGGCATCGTCAGTGACCTCTATCTTTTCCTTCTGCAGCATTTTATAGGCCTGCTTTAAAAGCCGCGTACGAAAAATCTGCGGTGTCTGCACCGCTCTCAGCTTACTGCGTTCCAACGTAGTAAGCACTTTGCCTTCGGCATCAATCAGCTTGGTAGTGTCTTTAACCGGCACACCGGCAACGGCAGCGCCATTAATTTGAGCAGCGGCAAAAACACGTGCAAAAATATCCGGTGTAGCAAAAGGTCTGGCAGCATCATGGACAGCAACAAAGTCTTCGTCATCTTGCACAAGGCATAAAGCATTGAAAACAGAATTCTGCCTTTCCTTGCCACCGGCAATTATCTGCCAGCTAAGTTCAGAGAAGCACACAGGTGCGTATTTTCGTAAGATGGCTGCAGCTTCTGCCACTTCATCAGGCCGCACCACAACAATTACCCGGTTTACTCCCTTAGCCTGACTGACCTGCCGTAAATTGTGAACAATTACCGGCAAACCCTCCAACAGCAAAAAAGCCTTATTCATACCCAGTCCCATTCGACGTCCTGATCCTGCTGCCGCCAGAATGACAACTATTTTTTCCAATGCAAAACGACCTCCAATGTTATTTCATGCGGGCAAAAATCATCCGTCCTGCAGAAGTCTGTAATACGGAAGTAACAACAACGCTGACACTTTCGCCGATATACTTCTTACCGCCTTCAACAACTATCATCGTGCCATCATCAAGGTAAGCGACTGCCTGACCATTTTCCTTGCCTTCCTTAGCCAGAAATACCAGCATATCTTCGCCTGGCAGCACTACCGGTTTAACAGCATTGGCCAGGTCATTGATATTCAAAACACCTACGCCCTGAATTTCCGCAACCTTATTCAGGTTGAAATCGTTAGTTATTACTAAACCGCCTATTTCTTTAGCGAGTCTGACGAGCTTGGCATCAACCTCTGTAATATCATCATAGTCCGTATTAATAATTTCAACCTGTTGGGACAAACCATCCTGCATAGCTTTAACAACATCAAGACCTCTGCGGCCTCTTTTGCGTTTCAGCGTATCCGATGAGTCAGCTATTTTTTGCAGTTCTTCCAGTACAAAGCCAGGAATAATAAGCCTGCCTTCCAAGAAGCCTGTCTTCAGTATGTCGGCAATACGGCCATCAATAATAACACTGGTATCTAAGATTTTATGATTGCTGCAAACATTGTCCGCGTCATTCTCCTTACTGGCTTCCTTAAAAGTCCGTAAAGACCAGATGCGGTTAAAAAATGAAGTGATATCAGTGTGTTTTATCAAAGCTACCTTTGCGCCAACTATTGCCAGAATCAGACTGAGGATCAAAGGAATATACATACCGATGATTGGCAGATGCGAAAAAGGACTACCTATCAGATTTGCTACGACAAGACCGATAGTAGCACCCATGGCTACTACTAAAATATTGCTGGTTGGTACCTTCGCCAATACTACTGCCACTACCTCCGTAAAACGCATAGTGTGGGCAATAATAAAGTTAGAGGTCACATAGCCTATGGCACCAAATAAGCAAAACCCCAATACATCAGAAATAACTGTTGCCAAAGCAAAACCAAAAGGTCCATTGTTAAACATCTCATTAGGCAGCATTTCGGAAAGATAAGGAGTCAAATAATCCATCAGGATCAAACCAGAAATTGCAAAGACAAGCACAATAGTCAGTTTAAGAATTCTCGTTAACATATTTTCACCTCCTTTCTGTCTCTTACGCCATAATCTTACTACAAAAGAAGAGTTTTTAATAGGTCATATCAGGCAAAAAAATAAAATACGCCAAGTAACGACGTATTTTAGTTTTAATTCAAATTAAAAAACTGATGCAGCCACTTGTCAGCATCTTCAAGCTTCTGGGAACGCACCAGCATAACCTCACTCAGAAGAATCTGGCGGGCAGTGTTTAAAAGCCTTCGTTCGCCTGTCGAAAGTTTTTTATCTTCTTCCTGAACGGTAAGTGTCCTTACAACTGCAGCCACCTCAAAGATATCTCCGCTTTTCATTTTTTCAAGATAGAGATTAAAACGCCTGTTCCAGGTAATACTTTTCATTTTATTTTCCGGGCGCGAAGTAAGAACATCTTCAATATCAACCAGTTGTTCCTCACTGATAACATGCCGCAGCCCTACTTGTTCAACATTTTTTATTGGAATCATGATCTTCATGTCACCCAGAAGCATATCCAGTATGAAATATTCGACAACGTCGCCTTTTTCATCGCTGCGTTTTTCAACAGCATGTATCATACCTGCTCCATGCATCGGATAAACAATCTTATCGCCGGTTTCGAACATGCGCTATGCCTCCTTCATTATGACAATAATATTTTAGCATAATTATTTTACTTTGTCAAAATTTTTTATTGTATCATGTAGTTTTTTACATGTCAATCATATTTTAATATATTTGCTTATTATCCTTAAAATTGACAGTATAAATGTGTTTATTTATAATAAAGCCAAGAGAGGTGCTGAATATGAAAGAAACTTCCTGTCAAGACTTCCAAGCCAATGTTGAAAAATATTTGATTCGCCACAGAAGTGTTCTTGATATCATGAGTAAATATCAGGAATCTACCGCCCGCGTTAATCGTGCCCTCGCGAAAGCCGTAACAGAGTGCGGCTGCATCAAAATTGACGCACATAAACAAAACGTCCCTCAAGATATAAATTTCACAAGTCTGAAAGAATACATGTCATCACATGTGGACGGTGAGCTTTGCCCACACTGCAAAGAAACAATCGCCAAAGAAATCGGTCATTCCCTTTTTTATATGGCTGCTTTGTGCAATCTGACCGGATTAAAAATGGATACCGTCATGCAAGAAGAGAATAATGCTATTGCTACACTTGGCTTCTATTATCTTTCTTGAAAATTTTAATACCAAAGCTGCTTTCCCTGAACTAAAACCAGTCAGGGAAAGCAGCTCTTTTATTTTTCAAAGAAGGCCGCAAGTGCTTCTTCCACAGTATTTACTTGAATAATACCCGCAGGTACACTTTTTGAGGTCCAATTGCCAGCAGGTATTACGAATTTTTGAAACCCAAGGTTCTGAGCTTCTTTAATTCTTCTATCGACAAAGCCAACTCGTCGAACCTCGCCAGTCAGTCCTACTTCTCCAACTGCAAGAATTCCCGGCAGTATTGGTTTGTTACGATAGCTGGATACAATTGCAGCAACTACTGCAAGGTCTGCTGCCGGCTCTGTCACACGTGCACCACCTACAACATTGACATACACATCCTGCGTACCAAAATTCATACCCAGACGCTTTTCCAAAATTGCGAGCAGCATATTGACCCTGTTATAATCAAAACCAACGGCAGTTCGACGTGGCATACCATAAGGAGTACCTGCTACCAGTGCCTGCATTTCAACTAGCAAAGGCCGGTTACCTTCCAGGCAAGCACAGACAACTGAGCCAGGTACAGCCGCAGCTCTTTTTTCCAGAAATAGGCCAGACGGATTGGCAACCTCTTTCAAGCCACTTTCTTCCATAGAGAAAATCCCGCTTTCGTTGGTGGAACCAAAACGATTCTTCAAAGCTCTGAGTACACGAAAAGCATAAGATCTTTCGCCTTCAAATTGCAAAACAACATCGACCATATGTTCAAGCAGCCTCGGTCCCGCTATATTTCCCTCTTTTGTCACATGGCCAATAATAAGTACCGCAATTCCTGTGGCCTTCGCGAAACGCAACAATTTAGCCGTACATTCACGTACCTGGCCAACGCTGCCAGCAGCAGTCTCGAATTCCGCATTATACATAGTCTGAATCGAATCTATTACAAGCAGAGCCGGTTTTACTTCCTGGGCTTGTGCTAGAATAACAGAGAGATCCGTCGCCGTCATGATAAGCAGACTGTTACCAGCTTTTCCAAGACGTTGGGCGCGCATGGCAGTTTGTGCTTCCGATTCCTCACCAGATACATAAAAAACTTTGATGCCATTTTCGCTGAACTTCATGCTGGCATCCAATACTATCGTGGATTTACCGATACCAGGATCTCCGCCAAGCAACACCAAAGAACCTGGCACAATGCCGCCGCCTAAAACACGGTCAAACTCACGGATGCCGGTAGCCATTCTTTCTAAACGATCGATAGCAACGCTTTCTAAAGTTTTAGGCCGCGGGTTCTCTTTGACTGCCAAAAAAGACGCCTTGCTTTCAGGCACAACAGCTTCCTCTACCAAAGTATCCCACTGCCCGCACTCTGGACATTTACCAAGCCACTTCAAAGTTGTATAACCGCAATTCTGACATACATAATGAACTTTAATTTTTGCCACTATTTTTTCTCCTTACCCATCAGCGGGCAGCCAAGTCCGTTAATCTTCGTTTTTTATTTTCGCAAGCCGTCCAAGAGCTTCTGTAAAAATTGCACCGCGTTCTCTGGCATCCACCCTGCCTTCCAGCACTTCCATCATAAAAGAAAGTAAGATTGCTTCTCTGTAAGTAATGCCCTTGGACTTAGCGAACTGTCTTATCTTGCTCTCCTGACTCGCAGTAACCCTTTCCTGCTGCGCTCCGCCTTCACTGACTAACCGGACAATACGCACGAATCCTCCGCTGCCTCGCCTTGATTCCACGATATAACCCCGCTCAGGCGTAAATCTGGTACTTAAAACATAACTTATCTGCGATGGCGCACAGGATAATCTGTCAGCCAGCTCATT
The DNA here is from genome assembly GCA_964386405.1 of uncultured Acidaminococcales bacterium. Taxonomy (GTDB): domain Bacteria; phylum Bacillota; class Negativicutes; order Acidaminococcales; family Acidaminococcaceae; genus RZYP01. The sequence continues at coordinate 15,411 of CAYLRW010000032.1, forward strand.
TCTCTGCACCAGTATTTGGTCTTCTTCATCAAGCAGCAGCTGCCGAATGATAAACTTCTCTATATCATCTGCAAGATTTTTCAAGAATTCCACCACCTTCCATAGCAAATAGGAAATCATAATATCTGTTTCTATTATATTTGACTATTTGACTTTTATCAAGTTTTTACGTGCATTTGGCAAAGCAAACAAAAGAACGCCGGCTTTTTAAGTCGGCGTTCTTTGTGTTTATTTATTTTCTTTAATTTTCATAGCGAATTCATACCCAAATTTTTCAGCTTCAACCATTTCACCATTTTGCGGTTTCCATTTACAGTTAAAACCGGGCTGTAAATCAAACCCAGCTTTATTGATAAACTCTTCCATATCCTTTTGGGCACCGCCACTCCAGCCGTAAGTGCCAAAAGCCGCTGCCAGTTTCTTACCAGGCTTCAGTCCTTTTAAGTATGTCAAAAGGCCTCCCATGGCAGGCATCATGCCATAGTTCAGGGTTGGCGACCCAAACAAAACGCCGCCAGCTTCCAAAAGTTCCGCAACAATATGGCTGTTATCGGAAGAATTGAGTCTGAATAATTTTACAGGAATACCCGCACTTGCTGCACCAGTTAACACAGAGCGAGCAACACTTTCTGTGCCCCCCCACATAGTTTCATAAGCAATAATCAGCGTATCATTCTTCGCTCCCGCTCCCCAGCAGCTATATTTCTCAATAATTTTATCTATATGAGAACGCCAAACAGCTCCGTGGCTCGGAGCTATCATTTGCAAAGGAAGCCCCTCAATTTTTTGCAAAGCTTTTTCCACCAGTTTGGCGTAAGGAGACAATATGTTGGCAAAATACTTTTGAGCTTCAAAAAATAAGATAGCCTCATCAATTTCATCATCAAAACGTTTGCTGGTGCAATAATGTTGGCCAAAAGCATCATTAGAAAACAGTATCTGATCTTGTTTCAGATAAGTTGCCATAGAATCCGGCCAGTGCAGCATGGGCAGCGGCAGGAACTGCAGCTCACGTTTACCCAAAGAAAGAACATCCCCTTCTTTTACAATAGCGAAATTAAAAATATCGCCATAATGCTGAATAGCCTCATTCTTCCCTTGCTGGGTAATATAAAAAACAGCATTTGGCGCTAATTCGGCTAATTTGGGCAAAGCTCCTGAATGATCAGGTTCAACGTGGTTAACTACCACGTAATCAATTTTCGCCGGGTCTACTACCCTGCTTATTTTTTGAATATACTCATCGGTAAAAGGTGCTTTTACTGAATCAATCAGACAGATTTTTTCGTCAATAATAAGATAAGAATTGTATGTCACTCCGCGTGGCGTAACATATCCGTGAAAATCTCTTGTCGTCCAATCAATAATACCTACATCAAAAATATTTTCTGCTATAGCGAATGGTTGCATGGTAATTCCCCCTTAATTTATACCGTTATCAATCTTCTGCAAAACAGCCGATGCCGTTGCCTTGTCAAGTTTTATGGCCAACAAATGAAATTTATTCAAAGTACTGCGGTGACCAACACTTACGACCGTCGTCGCCGTCAGTCTTTCTGCCAATAAGTTGTACATGGCTTTTTCAGTATCTTCATCCAAAGCAGAAGTTGCCTCATCCAAGAATAACCATGTCGGTTCATAAACAATAGTTCTGACAAAGGCTAGCCGTTGTTGCTCCCCAATCGATAAGACGTGTGACCAATCAGCTTCCATGTCAAGATTGCCTGCTAAGGAATCTATCTTGCATAGTTTCAACAAGGCGATCAGCTCTTCGTCAGTTTTTTGACGCGTTCCGGGATAAAGCAATGCTTCTCTCAAGGTTCCTAAAGGCAGATAAGGTCTTTGCGGAATAAACATGATTTTCTCCTGTTCCGGCAAAATAACCTCTCCCTTTGCATAAGGCCAAATACCTGCAATCGCCCTAAGCAAGGTGCTTTTGCCGCTGCCGCTCGCTCCTTTTACTAAAACATTCGTTCCCGGCTGCAATTCAAAATCAATGTTCTTCATCAGAATAGAACCATCAGGAAGTTCCAAGTCAAGATTTTTTATCGTCACTTTATTATCAATTGCTTGTAAGCGTTTGAGGTTAAGCTGCGGCTTTTCACCTTCAACTTCCGTCATATGCAGTCCAAAACCGATAAGTCGATCAACAACAGCACGCCATTGTGCCAAAGACGTATACATATCAACAAAATAGGAAAGTGAATCCTGCACTCTGCCAAAGGCTGTGGCAATCTGCATTAAACCGCCTAAAGTGATTTCCCTGCGCAAGTATCTTGGAATACATACAACAAACGGAAAAATAATCGCTATCTGCGAGTAACCGGAATTCAACCAGACAAGTTGTTTTTGCTTCTGCACAATTTTCCAGAAATTCTCCAAAAGCAATGCGAACCTTTTCTTAAAAACTGTTCCTTCCTGTTTTTCTCCTTCATAGAAAGCAACACTTTCCGCATTTTCACGCAACCGCATCATACTAAAACGAAAATCTGCTTCATAACGTTGCTGCACGAAGTTCAAGCCTACCAATTTTTGACCAACTTTATGGGTTATCCAAGTCCCCAGCACAGAATAAACAAGTGCTACCCACACTAGATAGCCAGGAAGATTAAATTGTTGACCACCAATGTTTAGTGGTAAAGAACCAGAAAGCTGCCACAAAATTATTACAAAAGAAACAAGCGTACAAAAAGCCTTTAAAATACCGATCGTAAATTGCAGGGTCATTTCTACAAACATTTTTACATCTTCACTAATACGTTGATCAGGATTATCTGTCGCAGTGCTGAACATCTGCAGACGATAGTAGGTTTTGTTGTGCAGCCACTCATCCAGGTAGGCATTCGTCAGCCACCGCCGCCAGTTTAAAGCCAAAACCTGCTGCAGATAAAAAGCATAGAC
>CAYLRW010000033.1:0-17807 GCA_964386405.1 uncultured Acidaminococcales bacterium
GCGTTCGGCCGAATTTACTGCGGCCGTTTAACGCGTGTGGAATGGTCCAGAGGAAATCTTAATTCCTTGCCCTTTTTACCAATATAAGTTTTTTTCGCATTAAAAATATTCGTTCGTGCGCTAAACAATTACTTGAAGATGGCAATAAAAAAGCTCGAATCTTCTGCTGAGGTGATTCATAAATTCACCAAAGCAAAAAATTCGAGCATAATTATTTAAAAAACTAAAGTGGTGACAGCCAGAATGATGGGCTGATGGCTGAGATAAAGCAGCAAGCTGTGCCTGCCCATAAACGCAAAACCGGAGAACTGCCTGAAAAAGTATTTTTCTCGTAACTTTTCATCAGTCATCTGCCAGCAGAAATAACCCAGCCAGTAGGGGAAAATCCAAGGCAAAAGGGGAAAATAATCAGCAGAAAAAAAATCCCCATTCGGTAATCCTAGTGGAAATAAAAAGCTGCTATGATAAAAAGCTGTCGGTATCTCCCAAATCTTATTCCCTAAAATACTGATATTACCTTCAGCAACATCATGCGTCATAAAAAACAGCATTAAACATATCGTTGCACCGTAGACTGCCGAGATACGATCAAGCAGCGGCTGCAAAAGATGAGTAATCAGTGCTGACCAGCCAAGCAAGCTGAGGATACCAAACACAATAAGGAATTCCGGGAAAAAGAAATAAGTAACGAGGAAATTTAACAAGCCGCAACCCACAAGCAATAAACCGTTTTTGGTCAATTGTTTGGCACAATGCGCCATCATTCCCGAAATAAAAACAAATAAGCATACTGTTCCCTGCTGCACAAGGTACATTGGCAGACTTTCAAACCACATGAAATTAAAACCATAGAAGTTTATCAAGTCATAAAAGAAATGATAAACAATCACGTTGACCATGGCAAGTCCCCGCAAAGTATCAATCAAGCCGTAACGCGGTCTTTCCATAAACACCTCAAATATAGTTTATTAAATTTGCTGCACCATCAAGAATAATATCAGGCTTGATATGCCCTCTTTCCACATCATCAAGACTAGCTTCACCTGTCAGGACAAGTACCGATAGAATATTATTATTCAAGCCAAAAGCAATATCCGTACTGAGGCGGTCACCGACCATCGCGATTTCATTTTTCGCAAAGCCTGTCCTTTCTATCAGCAGGTCTATCATATAATGATAAGGCTTACCCAAAACATCCAGCGGGCTGACACCTGTTGCTGTTTTGATAAGTTCAATCATGGCACCGCAATCCGGTATGAATTCACCGTTTTCAATAGGGCAGCGTACGTCTGGATGCGTAGCAATATAAGGTACGCCTTGGTCAATCAGGCGGCATGCCGTTGATAAGTTATCATAGGCCAGAGTCATATCGAAGCCAAGAATAACAAACTCCGGCTTAGTTACAGCCGGATCAACTATTTCAAATCCTGCTGTGGCAATAGTAGACTTTAATTCCGACGTACCAAGGACAAACAATTTCGCCTGTGGTTTGGCCTTACCTAAATAATAAGTCAAAGCGTCAGAGGAAATAAGTACATCCTTTGGAGTTACTTCAATGCCCATATTAGCCATTTTTTTCACGTAGTGAGCATGATCCTTCGAAGAGTTATTGGTAACCAGATAAAACGTTTTACCTTTGGCTTTGAGCTGGGCAAAAAAATCATCCATACCAGCAATAAGGGTATTGCCCAAATTAATGGTGCCATCCATATCAAACAAAAAACATTTAATCTCTTTCAATTTATCTTTATTCTGCATCCACACTGCTCCCCTGTAAAATAAGTCCAATATACATCTATTATACGGCATTGACAATCGGCGGTAAATTTTTTCGCATTGTTTTTTCTTTCTAAATAGTGATAAGATAATAAAAACACATTTACTCAAGGAGGAGATTAAATGGGTACGAATACCCTGGGCCATATTGCTGCACTTTTTACCGTCATTGTCTGGGGGACCACCTTCATTTCGACAAAAATTCTCCTACTTGACTTTACGCCGCTGGAAATTCTCTTTTTCCGCTTCATTCTTGGTTTTTTGGTTTTATGCCTCGCTAAACCGCAACGCTTAAAAACTAAAGGACTGGTAGAAGAAAAATATTTTATTGGTGCCGGTTTATGCGGAATAACTCTTTATTTTCTTTTGGAAAATGTTGCTCTGCTTTACACCTACGCTTCCAGTGTCTGCCTGATTCTCGCATTTGTCCCTTTTCTGACCGCTTTAGCAGCCAAATTTTTGCTGGGCGAAGATAATCTCAGCTCAAATTTCTTTATTGGTTTCATTTGCGCGTTAGTAGGCGTTATAATGATTATTTTCAATGGCAGTGTAATCCTGAAGCTTAATCCTATCGGTGACCTGCTGGCCTTTCTGGCCGGCGTTGTCTGGGCACTGTATTCAATTTTAATTCGCAAAATCAGCACTTTCAACTATAATACTGTCCTTTGCACTCGTAATATTTTCGGTTATGGTCTGCTCTTGATGCTGCCTGCTCTGCTGTTCATGGACTTCCAGTGGGGTTTCGAGCGTCTTGATGATCACGCCAACATGTTCAATCTTCTGTACTTAGGCATTGGTGCTTCGGCTATCTGTTTCGGCACCTGGAGTTGGGCTGTCAATATTCTGGGGCCTGTAAAAACCAGTATGTACATCTACATCAGTCCTATCGTCACACTCATAACCTCTGCTTTGATCCTGGACGAGAAAATAACCTGGATTGCTCTGCTTGGTACTGCTTTTATTCTTTTTGGTCTGATTATCTCAGGCCGCAGAAATTAACCGCATAAACTGAATATACAAAGAATTGAGGTGGTTTTATGGATAAGACATTCAAGATAGTTCTCCTGCTCTTCACTTTTTCTCTTATTATCTTTTTCGTCATGGGCTGCGCAAAACAATCAGCAAAAGGCGATGGTGATAAAGCTGTTGGTTACCAAAAAATCACTCCCGCTGTTGTTAAAGAGCGCCTGGATAAAGGAGAAAAACTAATTATTGTCGATGTTCGTACCAAAGAAGAGTATGACAGCGGTCACATACCCCGCAGTCTGCTTATCCCCTATGACGAAATGGAAGCCACGGCTGCCAGCCTTTTACCTGACAAAAATGCTTCCATCATCGTTTACTGCCGCAGCGGCCGGCGCAGTGAAATTGCCGCTAAGTCACTCGTGAAACTCGGCTATACCAACGTAGCTGACTTGGGAGCCATAAGTGATTGGAAATATGGACTGGAAAAATAAATATGTTCATTACACAAAAAGATAGGAAACAGTGAGGCTGTTTCCTATCTTTTTGTTTGCTTTCAAACGCTGTATTTAGTTTCTAGCATTGTCAGATGCTTTAATAACGCCCCAAATCTGATGTCCTTGTACTCCAAAACTTGTACAGCCGCAGGAATAACTTCCCTGGCCTTGCAAAAATAACTTTGCCAATCTATGCTGCCTTCACCTATCGGCAGATGCTGATCAGCCATACCGTTATTATCATGAAGATGTACAGCCTTGATCTGCGACTGCAAGACATCCAGAATCTCAAGAATATTCCATTCATTGACATGAGCATGACCCAAATCTATCAATGCCCCTGTCTGGGGAAACTTAGCCAAAAGCTCAAGATATTGTTCCCAATCATATAGCAGGGTCCCATTAGTACGCAAGCCGACATTTTCAATCAGTACTTTTACATGATGCATTTTTGCCAGAGCCAGAATCTCTTTCAGACGTTTTTCGACCAACATTGTGACATTATCTCTATCCCCAAACCACTGCTCATTGGTATGCAAAACCACAAAGGCAGCTTTTTGTCTTTGCGCATAGGCCAAAGTTCTTCTATAAACCTCCAGATAGTTAAAATCTTTGGGATCGGCCAAATTAACAGCAACGCACGGTGCATGAATACTCAAGCCAGCATTCCTATCAGCTAAAATTTTTTCGCAGCGTGCATCCCAATAATCATCGGTGCCAAACTCATAAAAAATCTCAATACCATATTCTGCCGGCAAGTGCTCTAAAACACTGTTTTTAAATCCCGTAAAAGCTAAATCACTAACTGCAAATTTCATATATTTCTCCCCCTTCTTGTCTGGGATAACCAATATTAGTACCAGTCTTATAGTCGAAAATACTTACATCCTCCCACCGGAAGGAAAACCCTTTAATATCATTTGCTGCTTGTCTGAAATCCTTGGTACTCACAAAGACACTTTCCTGATTTTTTAAAGTTAACCGCAAAGTCCTTTGACTGCCGAGATTTTCCACGTAAGAAACTACGGCTGGCACCATGGGTTTTTCCTCGGTGATATGGCATTTTTCCGGTCGGATTCCCAGGATAATCCTGCCTCTGCCAGCAATCACTTTATCCCAGCCGGCATCCAGTGGTACACAGGCATCACCAATAAATATCCAATGGTCTCTGACGTGAGCGCTCAAAAGATTCATCGGCGGCGTACCAATGAAAGATGCCACAAAAGTATTTGCCGGTCGATGATAGATATTTTCCGGTGTATCAATTTGCTGCAGCTCACCTTTGTTCATAATCGCAATACGCTGTGCGATCGTCATGGCTTCGACCTGATCATGCGTAACATAAATCATCGTCGGTTTGTATAGTTCGTGCAGCTTGACCAATTCAGTTCTTGCCTGCTGGCGGAGCTGCGCGTCAAGATTGGAGAGCGGTTCATCCAGCAGAAAATACGGAGACTGCTTCACAATTGCTCTGCATAATGCAACCCTCTGCTTCTGCCCGCCGGACAATTCTTTCGGCTTACGGTTTTCATAACCTGTAAGATTGAGAATTTCCAAGGCCTCCTTAGTACGTTTAACCATTTCCTGCTCACTGAGGTTTTGAATTTTCAGGCCAAAGGTAACATTATCCCACACGGAAAGATGGGGAAATAAGGCATAGTTTTGAAAAACCATAGCTATATTTCTCTTTCCAGGAGCGACGTCATTGACAACGGTTCCTCCCATCAACAGCTGCCCCTCTGATATCTCTTCCAGACCTGCAATCATACGCAGCGTCGTTGTTTTACCGCAGCCAGAAGGCCCCAAAAGCACAAGCCTTTCGCCTTCTTTAATGCTGAAATTCAATGCTTGGATAACGGTTGTTTCCCCGTATTTTTTTTTCACAGCTTGAAACTCAATATTTTTCATCATTTTATCCTTTCACTCCTGATTGCATGAAGGTGCTTAAGATATACTTCTGACAAAGCAAATACAATAGTAAGGGCAGCAGACTGGTAAGCATAGCGACAGCCATGGCGATACCCCATTCACTGCCGCCTTCGGCGCTGATAAACATTTGCAGTGCCAAAGGAAGCGTATAGTTTTCTTTATCCTGTAAAACCAAGAGCGGCCAAAAGTATTCATTCCAGGAATTAATGAAGAAGAAAATAGTAACGGCAATCGCTGAAGGTTTGATCAATGGCAGCACTACTTTCGTCAGAACACCGATGGCACCGGCCCCTTCCAAAAGTGCAGCTTCCAGCAGTGGTTTCGGAATGCCTCTGATTGTCTGCCGCATCAGAAAAATGCCCATCCCGTCAGCAATCTGCGGCAGGATGACACCCCAAGGAGTATTCAATAAACCCAATTGGGACATCAAGAGATAATTAGGCATAATAAGCACCGTGATGGGAATAAAAAAAGTCAAAAGCATGAAGTTAAAAATAGTTTCTTTGCCTTTAAACTCATAATAAACAAAAGCAAAAGCCGCCAAAATACTAGTTGCTATTTTACAGAAAGTAACCAGCACGGCAATAAAAAAGGTATTGTAGACATAGGTCAAAAATGGGAAATCTTCCAACACGGCAACATAATTGTTGAGCGTTGGCGGGAAGGGCAATGGATTCAAGGCAGCAGTAAAAATCTGATCCATATTCTTAAAGGAAGTCGACGCCATGAAAATAAGCGGCCACAGTTGCAAAAAGACTGCCAAAAGCAACGGCAGATGCCAAAGAATATTTTTGTCAAATTTAGTTTTCATAATGTATCCTCTTATCCAGATATTTGTTTTTTAACAACAGGAAGGCTCCGTAAGCCACCATGGTCAAAATGGCAAAAGCTGCTGCCTTGCCGGTTTGAAAGAAAATAAATCCATATTGGTAAACAATATAGACAAGGTTGGAACTTCCTTGGTCAGGGCCTCCCTGCGTCAGCATGTTTACCGGTACCAATACATACTGCAAACCGAAAACAACGGTAATAGTAAAAACATAGACAGCAGTCGGTGCCGTCATGGGTAAAATGATCTTTCTGAAGATCAGCCAGTCCGAGGCGTCTTCCAGTTTGGCCGCCTCAATCATTTCCTTGGGCACGGCAACCATTGCTGCCAGCATCACAATCAGATTATAGCCAAAAACTTTCCAGCCGATAATTGTGCTGAGTGCTATGATGACCATGATATTTTCCTTAAACCATCTTGGTGATTCCAGTCCCATACCGCTCAAGATTATGCTTAACGGCCCTGCCAGCGGATTATAGATCCATAAAAACAAGATGCTGGCTACAGCTAAAGAAATCGTACTAGGCAAAAACAACGCAGAGCGATAAAAAAAGTTATATTTTTTTACCAAATGCCCCAGAATATAAGAATATAAATAAGGCAGCAAAAAATTCAGGATTAAGAGCACGATGATAAACAACACCGTATTACCCAAAATTTTCAGGAGTTCCGCACTACCCAGAACCTCAAGATAATTTGCGATACCGACAAATTTCATTTGCGGGCTTACCATGTTCCATTGAAAAAAGCTTAAATATAAATTCTGTGCCAAAGGCCAGTAGAAGAAAATCAAAAAAATTACCGCCGCGGGTAATAAAAATAACAAAGCAGGTATTCTTGCTTTTTGCACGTGTAATCCCTCGCTTTTTAAAAACAGGATGCCGCCATTTATTTGGCAGCATCCTGCAGATACTTAGTTGCGTTTTTACAACAAGCTATTTACTTTCTCTGCAGTTGTATGCAGTGCATCCGCGGCTGTTTGCTTGCCGCTCAAAATGACATCACGTACATCTATCAGTAATTGTTCAGCCTGCAGTCCGTTGGCTCCCGGAAAGCTTGCCCACTTGACGAGATTTGGCATCGTAGAGAGCGCTGCCTGAATATTTTTATTTTCTTCAATCATCTTTTTGAAACCGTTAGGATCCTGTTCCACATCTTTGCGCGGTGGCAAATAGCCGGTACCTGTACTCCATTTTGCTAAAGCAGCCGGTGACTCTAAGTATTTGATGAATTCCCAGGCAGCTTTTTGCTTAGCATCATCTTTAGAGAATACCATCAGGAAGTTACCGCCTGCAGGTACTTGCAGCGTTTTACCGTCAAATACCGGGAACGGTGCTGCCATTACCTGGAATTTAGCACTTTTTTCAAAGTTAGCTCTTTTGCCGATAGTTGTGCAGACCATACCGAGTTTACCGCTTAAAAATGCTTGGAAGCCTTCTTCATTGGTTGCATGCAGCCCGCTGCCATCTTTCACCATATCAGCAAGCAATTGGTAGGCTTCTGCCGCTTCCGGGCTGTCAAAAGCTGCTTTGGTTTTCCCGTTCTCTTTTTTCAGCATTTTACCGCCATTAGACTCTATCAAAGCTTGTTGAGCCCAATTATCAGCATATTCCTGCATAAAGAAACCCATGATACCGGTTTTCTCTTTGATCTGCTTTGCCGCGCTCTGTACTTCAGCCCAGGTTTTTGGCGGATTCTTCGGATCAAGGCCAGCTTTTTCAAATACTTCCGGATTATAGTAGAGGACAGGAACGCTGATGGAATAAGGGATGCCTATTTGCTTGCCATCATCAGTCTGTGCCAAGGCCAGTACATTGGGCAGGTAGTTCTTTTGCAGGAAATCTTTATCTGCCGGAACTTTTTCATTAATCATCGTCGGAATATCCGTATATTTCAGATTTTCAGCTGCATAATTCAAATAGCTCCAGCCCATCTGGACAACATCCGGATTTTTACCTGATGCCATGGCTGCCTGTAAGTTCTGGGTCAAACCTTTGTACATATCAGGGTTATATTTTTCAACTACCTCAATATTAGGATGTGTCTTGTTAAAATCCGCCACCAGTTCTTTGACCGTCGTGCCGCCAAAGCTTTCCGATGCTACATGCCAATATTCAATTTTAACTTTGCCGCCATCACTGACCTTTTTCGAATTATCAGCACCACAACCTGCCAACGCAAGGGTCATAGCACCTACACATACAACCGCCAATGTCTTTTTCCAACTCTTCATTTTTGTCTGCCACCGCCTATATAATATTTCTTTCTTGCAGCCATTATAGCAAAGCAGATTGCGATTGTTGTTAAGGCCATGTTAAGAACTGTTTAAGATTGTGTTATCTCTTATATGCAAAGGACCCTTTACACACGACAGTAAAAACTGTCTGTATAAAGGGTCCTGAAATCTAATATTTTAACCTAAAAGCATTCTGTCATTATCAAACTCATTACCGCTGGCTTTTTCGAACATCGCGAGCAAATCAGGAATAGTCAGATTCTCTTTTTCCCGGCCTGCCAAATCAATCAGAATGCGGCCATTGTGCATCATAATCAAGCGATTGCCAAAGCGCAGCGCATCTCGCATATTATGCGTGATCATCAGCGTTGTCAAATGATAACGACTGACAATCTTTTGTGTAAGCCCTAAGACCTTTTCCGCCGTCTTCGGATCCAGTGCTGCTGTATGCTCATCCAGTAAAAGCAGCTTCGGCTGATTGAGCGTAGCCATCAAAAGTGTCAAAGCCTGTCTTTGTCCGCCGGAAAGCAATCCGACCTTATCACTCATTCTGTTTTCCAAGCCAAGGTCAAGTTCCTGCAGTAATATTCTAAAGCGTTCTTTGTCTTCCTCTTTGGAACTCCAGGCAAAACTCGGCATCTTGCCCCGTCTTGAAGCAATGGCTAAGTTTTCTTCAATCATCATACCAGCTGCCGTCCCCATCATCGGATCCTGGAAAACGCGGCCAATATATTTTGCTCTTTTATGTTCCTGCTGCTTAGTAATATCATCACCATCAATAATGATTTTACCTTTGTCAACCGGGAATACCCCGGCAATCGAATTCATTAAGGTTGACTTGCCTGCTCCATTACCGCCTATTACCGTTACAAAGTCTCCTGAATTCAAATGCAGTGACAAATCCTGCAGTGCTTTTTTTTCATTGATCGTACCCGGATGAAAGGTTTTGGAAATATTTTCTACTCTTAACATTATTTCGCCACCTTTCTGCCATCAATACTTTTTTTGAAAAGCGGCATTGACAAAGCAAAAGCGACCAACACTGAAGTAAACAGTTTTAAATCATTAGGCGGCATACCCATCTGTAAAACCAGCGCAATGACAAAGCGATAGACAATCGAACCCAAAACAACAGAAATCAAGCAATTTTTGAAACTTCTTGTGCCAAAAAGGACTTCGCCGATAATAACCGAAGCCAAGCCTATGACAATTGTTCCAACGCCCATACCAACATCAGCAAAACCGTTGCTTTGCGCAATCAGTCCGCCGGATATCGCAACTAAAGCATTACTGATCAGCAGTCCGGAAATAATCGTGATATTCGTATCAACACCTTGTGCCCTGATCATTTGCTGATTAAAACCTGTCGCTCTGATTGCAGCGCCAATTTCAGTTCCGAAGAACCAATACATCAAAAGCCCGAACAAAACTGTGCTGGCCAGTCCAACAATCAGGACTGACTGCGCATTACTGAGTCCCATGTTTTTGATAAAGGTAAAAACTGTATCTACGCGCAGCAAAGAAAGATTAGCTTTGCCCATAATGCGCAAATTAACAGAATACAATGCAATCATTGTCAAAATACCCGCTAACAATGCCGGTATTTTTAATTTTGTATGCAAAACGCCCGTTACCACTCCGGCTAACGCACCAGCGAAACCTGCTGCCAAAATGGCTGTCAGTGGATTAAAACCTTTCGTCAATAATGCCGCTGCTACTGCTGCTCCCAAGGGGAAGCTGCCCTCAACAGTTAAATCAGCGATATCAAGAACTCTGTATGTCAGGTAGACGCCTAAGGCCATCAGAGCCCAAAGCAAACCCTGTGATAATGTAGGTAATAAGAGATCCAACATGCTATTTAGATGCCTTTGCAGCTTCCAAAACATCCGCTGGGATCGTAATACCAAGTTTCTTTGCTGCTTCTGTATTAACTATTGTCTGCATCTCTTTTTGAGATTCAATAGCCATTGTAGCTGGTTTTTCTTTACCGGAAAGAATGCGGGCAGCCATAGCGCCGGTCTGTAAGCCAAGTTTATAATAATCAATACCGACAGTTGCAAGTCCACCGGCCTTTACCATGCCGCCTTCACCGCAGAATACAGGTATCTTTGCTTCATCAGTAATTGCCACCAATGTCGGCATTGCCGAAGCGATGACATTATCAGTCGGTGCATAAACGGCATCTACTTTGCCGACCAAGCTTTGAGCAGCTTGTTGAATGTCGTTGACATTAGAAACAGTAGCTTCGACAACATTGATATTTTTTGCTGCTAAAACTTCTTTCAAAATTTTCACTTGCAGTTGAGAATTAACTTCACTTGAACTGTAAACTACACCAACATTCTTAGTTTGCGGCATAATTTTCAACATCAAGTCAACTTGTTCCTTAATCGGGTTCATATCAGTAGTTCCCGTTACGTTACCCTTAGGTTCTTTATTTGATGCTACCAGTTTAGCTTCCGCATAATCAGTGATAGCAGTTCCCACAATTGGAATGTCTTTAGTGGCATTAGCCATTGTTTGTGCTGCCGGTGTAGCGATTGCACAAATCAAATCCACTTTGCCGCTGACAAAACGCTGCGCGATATTCTGCAGATTAGATTGATCAGCCTGTGCATTTTGTCTGTCATAGGTGACATTTTCATTTTCTTTGTACCCATTGGCTGCCATGCCATCAACAAACCCCTTATTAGCGGCATCGAGAGCACTATGCTCCACCAATTGTACAATACCTACCTTAACCATCTTCTTTTCCGGCGCTGCCTTTTTCTCGCCGCCGCAGCCAGCCAGTAGTCCCAGTGCCATCACCAAAGACGCACCTATTACGAGACCCTTCATACTTTTTTTCATCATTTCTTCCATCCTCCCATTCTACAATTACAACAATTATGATAGCAACACGGTTAATGTTCTTCGACGAATTATCAGAAAATCCTTCTTTAAGACACGTTTTTCGCAGATAAACCTTCAAAAAAGCCTTGGAAATTATCTGGGGAACGTAGGTTTGAGTTTTTCTATGATTTCTTCGCCATTAAGAACGCACCATCTTAAATCATCATGCACCAAAAACACATCAGCATATGGTCTGCCCCAGGTATAGGCTTCTTTGTTATCCGTTAAAGGCCAAACATAATAATCCGAATTGTCCAGAACTTTCTTTGCCTTATCGGAAATTAAATAATCAATGAATGTCCTGCCCAGCACTTCTTTCTTAGTCTTATCCATAATAGCCACGCCGATCAACTTGCGTGATGTCCCATCGGCAGGAACACTGACTGCTAAGTTATTATCTGCCACTGCCGCCGCCATCGCTAAATCAAGCGGCACTACGGTCAATACCTTTTCACCTTTGCGGACTGACGCAACTGCAGCATCATCATTAGAAGCATACGCAAGTTCCTGCAGTTGCAAGTTCTTAGCATATTCTTCAAATCTCTTTTCACCATAAAGCTGCCAGTAGGTTGTCAAAATGCGATAACCGCCTTGCCGCATCAGCGGATCAGAAACAATAATCTTTTTGCGCAGCTCTTCGTTCAATAAATCCGACCAAGCTTCCGGTCTTTCTGCGCCTGCTTCTGCCAAAGCTTTTTTATTGGACACGAAAACAAGGTTAGTAGTAAAAAGGCCTGTCCAGGTACCATGCTTGTCTTTGAGACCTGTCGGTATATTGCGTAAATCTTTGGCTTCATAAGGCGTCAGCATTTTTTTGTTATCGGCCAAATAATAGTCTTCCGCAGTACCGCCCAACCAAATATCAAAATCAAGATCCTTCAGGTCGCTTATTCTACCTGGTCCCTGTTGGTCGATCCTCTTCACGATTTCTATCTTCAGTTTTCCTTTATGATTCTTCTCAAAATCTTTGACAAACGCATTAGTAATATCTTCAGGCAGTTCACTATAGATTTTGAATGTCTCAGCTTCTTCCTCCAGTTTCATCTTGCCACAACCAGCGAGAGTGAAAAAAGCAATTAAGAAGATAACCAATAGCATAAACTTTTTTTTCATATGCTCTTCCTACTTTGTTAATAGTTTGCCTATATTATAACATACAGCAAAAAAACCAGCTGCCAAAGGCAGCTGGTTTTAACATGTAAGATTATTCTTTATCAAAAATCATGATGCGGTCAAAATCAAGATAAACGGTTTCGCCATCTTTGAATTTCATCAAATCAGCACCCTTTACAATAACACGGACCATTTCATTGCCTACCTGCACACGGTAATCAACGGCATCACCAAGATAGAAACGGTGGGTCAACACACCCTGCATGGTACCTTTGTCAACCGACAAGGTAATATTTTCAGGGCGTACGGCAATCGTAACTTCGCCGGTAAGACTGGAATTATTTGGCAAAGAAGTGGCCATGCCGGCAATATGAACCCTGCCGTCAGTAATTTCACCTGGCAGGAAATTAACCAAACCAATGAAATCAGCAACCATCTTATTAGCCGGGTTCGTATAAATTTCATGCGGAGCCCCAATTTGCTGTACAACGCCTCTGCTCATAACAACTATACGATCGCTCATCGCCATCGCTTCGCCTTGATCATGAGTAACATATACTACTGTTATGCCCAACTCTTTTTGCAGAGCCAGGATTTCAAAACGCATGCTTTCACGCAATTTAGCGTCAAGGTTCGAAAGAGGTTCATCTAAAAGTAAGAGACCAGGGCGCGCAACCAAAGCACGTGCCAAGGCAACACGCTGTTGTTGTCCGCCTGATAATTGATGCGGATAACGTTCGGCATATTCATCCAAATGTACCAATGCCAACATTTCCTTCACGCGTTTAATGCGTTCCTCTTTAGCCACCTTCTGAATCTTCAGAGGATAGCCGACATTGTCAAGCACAGTCATGTGCGGCCAAACCGCATAAGATTGGAAAACCATGCCGATATCACGTTTTTCCGGTGGAACAAATTTGTTTTTCAGAGAAGAACTCACACATTGCTCACCAATATAGATTTCTCCTTCTGTTGCTCTTTCAAAACCGGCAACCATTCTCAAAGTTGTAGTTTTACCACAGCCTGAAGGTCCCAGGATAGATACGAATTCGCCGTCTTCTACAACCAGATCAAAATCATTGACCGCAGTTACTCCGCCGAATCGTTTAAAAATATGTTCAATGCGTACTTGTGCCAATTTTCCCACTCCTTAATTAAATTCCGACATTTCCCTTACTTACTTTGTTCAGGATAATGTTACCGAGCAAAACGATGCCCAGAATTATAACAGACAATACCGAAGCATTCTGTGTGTCAGCATATGTTTGCAATTCATAGAGCAATACACCGATAGTTTTCGTGTCACCGCTGTACAAAAGCAAAGACATAGTTAATTCATAGAATGACGGCATAAATATTAAGAACCAGCCTGCTATAACAGACGGTGCAATTAACGGCAGAATGATATCCTTACATGTTCTGATCCAGCTTGCACCTGAATTAAGCGCGGCTTCTTCCAAAGAAGTATGCACCTGACTGAGTGAAGCAGCAATCGTCCTGACGGACATCGTCATGTATTTAACAAGGTAACTGACTATCAAAATCCACATTGTTGAATAAAGATTCAAACCATAGTTACCTGAGAAAGTAATAACCAGAGCCAAAGCAATAACGATACTTGGTGTTGAACCACCAATGATTGTCAGAAGATCCGGCAAAGACCTCCCCCTTACATTGGTCTTCACAGACAAGTAAGCAATAAAGACAGAAAGCAAGGTACCGACTGTTGCTGCAATAACAGCGTAAACAACGGAATTCCAAATACTTTCCATATATTGCGCACTCGTTAGAACCGGTATCCAGCTTTCAAAGCTCAGATTATCAAAACCAACCGGTTTAGACATGCTCTTCAGCAAGGAAGTCACAAGGATGGAGAAAAGCGGAATAATAACAGCGATCATGGAGTAAAGGCCCACACCAATAAAAGCCGGCCATTTCCATTTGCCAAGCTCAACCATATTAGGACGAGTGCTCTTGCCGCTAATCGTAGTGTAATCTTTACGCCCGAGCATCCAGGTCATAAAGAACAGCAGCGAATTGGCAATCAACATCAAAGAAGTAGCAAGTGCAGTAGCATCACGAATACCCTTTTCATCACCCATATAAATATAGGTGACTATACGAGTCGTCATTACTTCAATATTTCCAGGCATACCGACGATAGCAGGAATACCAAAGCAGGAACCTGCGGCTATAAACACCAGCAAGCCACCGGCCAAAATACTTGGCGCCATAAGAGGCAGCGTCACATCAACCAAAGTTTTGAGTGGTGATGCACCGGAAACTCTTGCAGCCTCCTCCAAAGTCGGGTCCATTTTTTCCATAGCACGGGAAATTGTAATAAAAGCAAACGGAGAATAGAAAAGCGTTAAAACCCAAGCCAAGCCGCCGAAAGTATAAATATTGAACGGGGCCTGTTGCAAACTGAATGCCCATTTTAAAATCTGATTTAAATAACCTACACTTGGGTTAAGAAGCTGAACCCAGGCAATCGCTCCTACATAAGGAGGAATCATATAGCTCGCTACCAGCAAAGTACGATAGGTCTTTTTTCCTGGCAAATCAGTTCTGCCGACCAGCCAAGCCAATGGAAAGGTAATGATAACGCTGGCTACCATAACCATCAAGGATAATTCTACAGTATTTGTGAGTGCCTTCCAGTTAACAATAGTGCTGTAAACAACTTTATAATTATTAAAATTAAAATGCCCATCCTGGTAGACACTGTCAAAAACCAAAACTCCCATAGGGAAAACAACAAAATAAACCAATAACAGCACTGAAATCAAAATAACGATCGTCTTGCTGTTAATTCTTGAGATCAAGCCCACTGGAGCTCCTTTCCCCGGCCTCTTTCTTTGCCGGTGTAAAGCAAAATTTTGATACTTCGATAAAACCGGAAAACAGGGACCGTCATA
Source organism: uncultured Acidaminococcales bacterium (assembly GCA_964386405.1). Lineage (GTDB taxonomy): Bacteria > Bacillota > Negativicutes > Acidaminococcales > Acidaminococcaceae > RZYP01. The sequence goes on from CAYLRW010000033.1 coordinate 15,154, forward strand.
TAACGGTCCCTGATTCACTAAAAATTACTATTTTAGAATGAATGAAGGAACTATTCCATTACTCTTACGCGGAACTGTTCTTTAATTTCTGCGTTATTATCAGCAAGTTTCTGCCAATCGATCTTCACTGCATTATCAATAAAGGTTTTCAGAGCAGGAGCGCCTGTTGGCGGCTCTACATCAGCACGAACGGAATGCATCCAGCCTTTGACAACAGCCTGTTGTCCTTCTTTGGACAACCACCAGTCAACAACTGCTTTTGCACCATCAGGGTTCTTAGTAGTGCTCATGATAGCAATCGGGCTTGGTACTACGATAACGCCGTCACCAGGATAAACAACCTTCAATGGTTCTTTCTTGGTATCAGCAAGTTTCAAGATATTCTCTTCCAAAATCATTGCAGCTGCATATTCACCGGTCAGCAATTTGTTTTGGATTGCAGAGTTACCTTGTTCAACGTGAATATCATTCGCTTTCAATTGGTCAAAATATTCCCAGCCATATTTGTCAGCCAAAGCGCCAACTGCTACATAGGCGGTACCGGAAAGCATTGGGTTAGGCATAGCAATCTTGCCTTTCCATTTTGGATCGGTCAAATCTTTCCAGGTTTTTGGAGCATCTTCAGGTTTTAATTTATCGGAGTTATAAGCAATAATCATGTTGGAAATACGAACAGCAGTCCAAGCGCCATCTTTGTCTTTAGCGCTGACAACGTCTTTCATGTTTGGTGAAACATAGTTTAGCAAGCGTTTGTCACTTTGCAATTTCAGATAATAAGAAGGATCTGCAACCATCAGCAGGTCAGCAGCAACTTTATCAGCTTTGATTTCGCCAGTGATCTTAGTGATAACGTTTTCAGTACCACCTTGGAACCAAGATACCTTCATGTCTGGGAAAGCTTTTGCAATATTAGGTTTGCACATATTATCGATAATATCAGGATAAATAGAAGTGTAAACCATTACATCGCCTTTCACCTTATTGCCACCCTTGTTGTCAGCAGCCTTTTTGTCGCCGCCGCAACCTGCTGCTACTACCATTGCAAGTACTGCAGCAGTAGCAATCAACCATTTTGCCTTTTTCACAAACATCCACTCCCTTGTGTATTTTTGCAATCTGCTTTATAGATTTCGCCCCATCAATTCAAAATCCTGCTTACAATTGGAAAAAATTTTACACATTTTAATTTTTTTTCGCATTTTTTCTAAAAAATCACCCTCTCGGAAAAAACTTTCTTCCACCAGTATACAAAGGGACTTTTCGTATCCCCTATGGACTTTTATTGTCCCTGGGTGGCTTCCTGCGTAACAGCCAAAAAATTAAGCTCCCATGCTGGCACATAAGGATGCTTTCTTAAATAAATCTTATAGTTTTTATTGAGATGCCACAGTAATAATGGCAAACGCCAAAGATCATCGTCGCGATGATAAGCGGCCACGAATAATTTGGGAGCCCATCTGCCGATTGTCTCAGCTGCCCCGCTCAAAGCCTCAAATTCTGCTCCTTCTACATCAAGCTTCATATAAGAAACTGGTCTGCCTTGCATGATATGATCTACCGAATCAACAGGAACTTCTACTTTACCGTCAGACTGCAAAGCTGACTGTCTGCCGCCGCTGGCTGCAAAACTCAATGCTCCTTCTTCGCTCCATATACCTTTATTAAGCAAAAGAACATGTTCAAGTCCGGCTTTTTCGACAAAACGCTGTAATTTTTTAAAATTCTTACTGTCTGGTTCCAAGGCTACTATTTCGCGATAGGAAAAAGCCGTATAATTAAGAAACTCTTTGATAGTGTCACCGTCATAGGCTCCCAGATCAACAAAAGTTTCATTCTTGCTAAATTGAAAGAGTTGGCGGCAGTCTTCTTCTCTTTGCGTGGTGATACGTTGCAAATAGTCTAATTTGCCACTCAACTTATAATTGAGCGTAGAAGCAAATACTTCTTTGGACTTTTCATCAGCCAAATTGGTATAAACTTCCATTAATTCTTTCTGATATTTTGCAAGCCAACTGCTGCTCACAACTTCATCGCCCTCGAAAAGCGGCAAGTGCGGTGCTAGTGTTTCATGTTTCTCGGCAAGTGCAAAAAAATGCTCCAGAACAACCGGTGACTCACTGGCAAAAGCAATAACGAGCAAAAAGTCCTGATATTGGCTGGCAACATCTGCATACTTGCAAATCTTGTAGCCGCGGAAAATTTGGCCGCGCACAAAATCATCACTGGCAAAGATAGCGGCAACCTTTACGCCGTTAGCGTCACACCAGTCCAGTATCTTATCTGCGCCATTACCCATGCCATATAAAACTATGGGTTTGTTTGTATTTTTGAGCCTATCCCAGGCAGTTTCCGTTTCCTTTATAAAAGGCAGCATAATTCTCCTTCTTTCCACCTTTATAATTCTAGCATGAGGCTCGGCTTTCTGAAAAGCTACTTCAAGCAATTATTATTGTTTTCTTTAGAGTCTACTAAAATCGGCAATGGCTAAAGTGTCCTCTGGCAATATCGACATATGTCTATCGGCAAGGATTGAAGAGTTCCTCTGGACCATTCCACACGCGACAACTCGCCTGCCAGCAGTCGGTCGCTGATGTGCAGCAAGCCCGTCGCATCTTTACCCCTTGCCTCTTTGTAGTTTTGATATACTTGCTACT
>CAYLRW010000034.1:0-17791 GCA_964386405.1 uncultured Acidaminococcales bacterium
GTACCTACTTTTTAAGTAAGGCTAGCACCTTGCGTGCGATATCTTCTGCTGCTTCCGGCCTGCCTAAAGCTTTCGCTGCGGCCTTCATTTTCTGCAGTCTGCTTTCATCAGTCAGCAAACTTTCAATTTGTTTAAGCAAAATTTCACCCGTTAATTCTCTGTCAAGAATAACGACTGCGGCACCTGCGCCTTCAACCGCCCGAGCATTATACTCCTGATGGTTGGCCGTCGCATAGGGATAAGGCACAAGAATAGAAGGAATTCCCTTTGCCATTAGTTCTGCTAAACCTATAGCCCCTGAACGAAAAACAGCTAAATCAGCAGCTGCCAATGCCAAAGGCATATCATGCATATAACTAAACACTTTAATATTATCAGACATTAATACGTTTTTTTCAACCTGCCCGATAAATTTTTCATGTCCTGTTTCACCTGTAATATGTATAACCTGTACATCACTACGTCCAGCCAAGGATGTATCTACCAACGCCATTGCATCGTTAATGCTTCGCGCGCCTCGACTACCCCCAGAAACAAGAATGGTTTTCTTAGCGGGGTCAAGTTTTAATTTCTCGATAGCAACAGCACGTGAAACTTCAAGAATTTCTTTGCGAATAGGATTACCGGTAAACAACTTTTCAGAATTACCGCTGAAATATTTTTCTGCTTCCTGGTAACCAAGGAAAACTTTTTTGACAAAATGCGCCAAAATTTTATTGGTAACACCCGGCATCGCATTCTGTTCCTGAATACAAGTCGGTATTCCCTGTAATGCAGCCAAAAACAAAACTGGCCCACAAACATAGCCGCCAGTTCCCACAACTAAATCCGGTTTAATCCTTCTTATTAGCTTCAGGGCATCTACAAGCCCTGCCAACAGTTTGAAAGCAGATTTAATGGTATCAAGGCTCAGCTTTCGTTGAAAGCCGGCAACTTCGATAAACTCTATTGGGTAGCCATAACGAGGAACTATTTCGCTTTCGAGACCTTCTTTAGTGCCAACGAAAATAATTTCAGCATCTGGCTGCTTCTCTTTAATTTGATTTGCAATAGTAACTGCAGGATAAATATGTCCACCAGTACCACCGCCTGAAACTATAATTCTCACAAAATCCTCCTAACCGGTCACTTTTCTAATTTTTTGACCAGCTCTTTAAAGTATCGGCCTCTATGAGGAAAGTTTTCAAACATATCGAAAGAAGAGCAAGCCGGTGAAAGTAATACCACCTGCGGCTCCCTTGCTAAACTATGTGCCAGCATAACGGCATCATCAAAAGTATCGACGACATGAATATTTTGAACTCCAGCAGATTCTGCTGCCTGCAAAAATCTTTCTTTAGCTTCACCCATAAGGATTAAAGCGTCTGTCTTAGTTTTAATAAGGGCCATCATATCTTGCAAATCAGTTTTTTTGTCGCGTCCGCCGGCTAAAAGTATAATATGACCTGCAAATGATTCCAACGCCTTGATTGTCGAATCCGGATTTGTTGCTTTGGAGTCGTTATAATAAGCAACCCCATCTATGGTGGTAACATATTCCAGACGATGTTCAACGCCTTCAAAGCTTGTCAGCACTTCTCTTATTTTTTCTTCCTCAACACCTGCGAAAAAGGCACAGGCTATAGCTACCAAAGCATTTTCTTCATTATGCGCGCCAAAAATTTTCATTTCTTTGATAGGGCAAATTATTTTGCGTTCACCGTTCCAGACAAGTACAAAGTTGCCGTCGGCCAAAAATACTCCCTGTTCCAATTGTTTTTTGCGGCTAATGTAGCAAACTGTTGATTTAGCTGTTTTAGCAAAATCTGCTACTATTTTATCATCAAGGTTCAATATTAGATAATCTTCAGCAGTTTGCCGGGCAAAAATATTGGCTTTTGCTTTTGCATATTCTTCCATTGTGCCGTGCCTGTCCAGGTGATCAGGTGTTACATTAAGAATAGCCGCAATATCAGGCTTTAGGGAAGTAACTCCTTCCAACTGAAAACTTGATAGTTCTGCAACCAACCAGTCATCCTCACCTAAGCCTTGCATTTCAGCAGAAAGCGCTTGTCCGATGTTTCCACCTACAGCTGTTTTTACCGGCAAATTTTTAACCATTTCACCGACTAAAGTCGTTGTTGTAGTTTTACCATTGGTACCTGTAATTGCAATAAGTTTTCCCTTATATAAACGCGCTGCAACCTCAACTTCGCCAATTACTTCTATACCAGCAGCAATAGCCTCTTGAACTAAAGTGCTACGCATAGAAATACCTGGCGACACAACAAATAATTCCGCTTGTTTCAGATACTCTTCTGCCTTCTTACCACAAATGTATTGTCCGTTCCCTCTGTACAGCATATTGAGAAATTCTTGCGGCAAAGCCTTCTCTGAGTCATTATAAAGTAAAACTCTGCGGCCATTTTTTGTCAAAACTTCCGCTACACCGCAGCCGCTGATGCCAGCGCCATAAACAAAAACGTATTTCTCCTGTGGCATCTTAAAGTCCCCTTCCCCCTGCATTTCCTAACAGTAATAACATTATACCCAACACAGATAAGCATAGACTTACGAAAGCAAAAACATGTACAACCTTTGTTTCTTTCCACCCGCCAAGCTCAAAATGATGATGGAGCGGGCTCATTCGAAAAATCCTTTTGCCGCCGGTTTTTTTGAAGTAAGTAACCTGAATAATGACTGAAAGAGCTTCGATAACATAAACGCCGCCGATAATAACCAAAAGAAGTTCCGTCTTAGTAAGCAAGGCAATTGCTGCAATGCCTCCGCCCAAAGCTAAGGAACCGGTATCACCCATAAATACTTTCGCCGGATATCTGTTGAAAAGCAAAAAACCAAGGCACGAGCCAGCCAAAGCCATGCCAAAAATTCCAAGTTCCTTATTGCCAAGAACTATAGCCACATAGGAGAAAGCTAAAGCTACCGGAACCGTTACGCTGCTCGCCAGACCATCAAGACCATCTGTAAGATTTACAGCATTTGTCGTTCCAACCAATAGCAAGAAGGCAAACAGATAATAAGCGATGCCCAAATCAACTGTATATGCAGTGCCAGGAATCCAGACAGAAAAATCATGCCCGGGCGTGGTTTCCAGATAAAAAAGATATAAGCCAGCCAGAAAAAACTGCATCAGCAATTTCTGTCTTGCTGTAAGACCAAGATTTCTCTTTAAAACGACCTTGATAAAATCATCAATAAAACCAATTACACCATGTCCAAGTGTCAGCACAAGCGCAATCAGAATTTCCGGTGTAAACTTGCTCCAGAACATTGTTGTCACTACTATTGCCAGCAGCATCATTAAACCACCCATAGTTGGCGTACCGCTCTTTTTCATATGTTCTTTCGGACCGCACTCACGAATACTTTGCCCGAATTTCAGTTTAGTTAAAGCCGGAATCAACAACGGGCCACTTACAGCGCAAACAACAAAAGCCGTCACTAACGCTCCCCATAAATTAAAATTCATTGTTTATCAATCTCCTGGTTATTTATTCTGAAAAACCATCTCAATAATTTTATCAACCTGCATAGAATGAGAACCTTTAAAAAGAATTATATCATTATTTTGCATATGATTTTTCAATTCATTTGCAGCCGTTTCTTTATCAGCGCAATAAACAGCACTTATGCCCGCTTTGGCTGCCTGGTCAATAATCGCCCGGGACTCTTTGCCATAAGCAATTACAAAGTCAATCTTTTCACGCACGATATAGTCTCCCACTCTGCGATGAGCATCCTCGGATGATTCGCCAAGCTCCAGCATATCTGCCAATACGGCGATGCTCCTGCCCTTGCCCGCAGATTTTTTTACTTCAGCCAATGTTTTCATTGCTGCCTCCATAGAAGCAGGGCTGGCATTATAGGCATCATTAATTATTGTAATATCGCCAAAGCGTAGAATTTCTTGTCGTTTCTCCGTTAATCTTACTTCAGCAAATGCCGTCTCAATATCTGTATCAGAGACACCCATTTTTTCAGCAACAGTTATTGCTGCCAAAGCATTCATGACATTGTGTCTGCCGATTAAAGGCATTTTTATGAAATTTTCATTGCCGGTAATTTTACTTTTATAGGTAAATGTAGTACCGTTACCACTCGTTATTACATTACTAGCCCGAACAGAGGAATCATTTATAATGCCATAAGTAAGCTTCTCAGCAGAAGTTGCCATCTTGCTGACATAAATATCGTCGTTATTAAGAACAGCGAATTGCTGTTCATTCATATTTTCCAAAATTTCACTTTTGGCCTTGGCAATGTTTTCCATACTACCTAATAATTCCATATGGGTTTCGCCGACATTAGTAATTACCACAGCATCAGGTTCAGCTAATTCCTTGAGAGCGCGAATTTGCCCAAAACCTCTCATGCCCATTTCAACTACCACAACTTCAGTGTCCGGCTTAATAGTCAGCAAGGTTTTGGGCAAACCGATTTCATTATTGAAATTAGCCTGTGTCTTAACTACTTTATATTTCTTTGCAAGGCAAGCCGCTATAAGATCTTTAGTCGAGGTTTTGCCGTTTGAACCGGTAATGGCAATAACCTTGATATTTTTTTGTGCCATGCGGTATGCATGCGCAATCTGCTGGTAAGCTTTCAGCGTATCAGCAACCAGGATAACAACAGCGTTCTTCGGCAAATTTGGCAGCTCTTTTTGTACTAAGACAGCAGCTGCGCCTTTATTCAAAGCAGTTTCGCAATAATCATGCCCGTCAAAATTCTCACCCGTAAGCGCAATGAAAAGGTCATCTTTGCCAACACTACGCGAATCGGTCGTAACGCCTTTGAATAATAAATCTTTCCCTCCGCTAGTTACTATTCCTTTTGTCGCCTCTATTACTTTGCTAAGCGAAATCATTTCTGCACCTTATTCTCCCAAAAATCACGAACCACTTCACAATCATCGAAATGAATGGTTTCATTTTTCAATATCTGGTAATTTTCATGACCTTTACCAGCAATTAAGATCACATCATTAGGCTCAGCTTTTGACAAGGCCAAATTGATTGCTTCTCGACGATCAGTAACCTTATGAATCTCTTTGTCTGCCGTTGCGCCAACGAGCCCTTTTTCTATATCAGCAATGATAAGTTCCGGATCCTCTGACCTCGGGTTATCTGAAGTAACAACTATATTGTCAGCCAATTCTAAAGCTATCTTTGCCATAATTGGCCGTTTTTTGCTATCTCTGTCGCCACCACAACCAAAAACAACCCAAAGTTTGCCTTTAGTTATGCAACGCGCAGTTTTTAGAACATTCTCCAAGCCATCAGGTGTATGAGCATAATCTACAATTACAGTATAAGGCTGCCCTGCTTCCACAAGTTGAAAACGTCCCGGTACACCGGCAAACCCATTTAAAGTGTCCTCAATTACCTTGAGGTTAATCTTTTCCGCAATCATCGCAGATACTGCTGCCATAACATTATAAACATTGAATTCTCCCGTAATATGCAGCATAAGATGCAACTCACCTGCTGGCGTCTGTAAATCCAGCTGCATATGTTTAGCCTCTATTTTCCAGAAGAGAGGGTAGACGTCATTTGTTTCAGACTTGCCATAAGTCATAATCGGAGATTTTGTTGACTTAATGATTATTTCTGAACTTGGATCATCCATGTTGAAAATTGCACATTTATCAGGTTTGTTACCTGTATGCAGCGATTCAAAAAGGATGGCTTTAGCTTTTCTGTAATTTTCAAATGTCCGGTGAAAATCTAGATGGTCTTGAGTTATATTAGTCAAGATTGCGACATCATATTCACAGCCAGCTACACGTTTGAGGGCCAGAGCATGTGAAGAAACTTCCATAACTACATAATCGCAGCCAGCCTGCTGCATCTTATACAAACTACGTTCCAAATCGACAACATCAGGTGTAGTATTGTGAGATACCTCTATCTCATCCTCAATCATTATATTAATCGTACCTATCAAGCCTACTTTAAAACCAGCCTTGCGCAAAATTAAACGAATTATATTAGTAGTAGTCGTTTTACCATTGGTACCGGTTACGCCAATCATACGCATTTTTTTACCCGGATAGTCAAAAAACCACGGTGCAACATAACTCATGGCATCGCGGGTATCATTCACCTTTATGACTGTGAGTCCTTCCGGTCTATTTTTTATTTCGTCTTCCACAAGAACGCAAACAGCTCCATCTTTATAAGCTTGTTCAATATATTTATGCCCATCGACATGAGCTCCTTTAAGGCATATAAACAAACTGCCTTGCTGAATTTGGCGAGAATCAGATGTGACATCTGTAATAACTTTATCCAAAGATCCCATGACCTTAGCCTGCGGCAATACAACTAGCAAATCCAACAGCTTTTTTTGCATTTTCTTACCCTCCAAAATTGAAAGAGCAGCCAAAAGGCTGCCTCTCCATATCGCTGTATAATTATATCATAAACGTGTACAGAAGGCTACAATTTTACTTTGCGTAAGCATAACCATCATATAGATTTTTCTTACTATCCGCCTGTACATAAATGTTATTACGAGCTACCTGCATACCTAGATTTGCCTGGGCAATTCCTGTAATGCGGGCTGGGCTTTTAAGTGTTTCAACTTCAATTTTCAGCTCAGCATTGTGCGAAATAAGTGAACTTTCCTGCTGTTTAAGTAATACCAGATTATTGCTGCTGGATACATACGCTTCGCTTCTTATAACAGAAACCAAATAAAATGCCAATAAACAAGCTACCAAGATCATTACCTTATGCCGTAAGAACTTATAGGATTGCTCTGATGGCCTGTTACGAAGCACTTTATGCATTTCCTGAGATTCATCTTCCCAAGCATAATTGTCATATTTTCTCGCCAGCATTGTCCCTACCCCCAAGTCTTAGATTTTTATTGCTCCCCTAAGGCGTGCACTTCTTGACCTTGGATTTTCATCAATTTCTTGTCCTGTCGGCTTTATTGAAATAGTCTTTTTTAACTGAGGTTTTTTACCGCATACACAAATTGGCAATTGTGGTGGACAGGTACAGCCTTTGGCTAATTCTGCCAGTGTTTGCTTAACTATTCTGTCCTCTAAAGAATGAAACGTTATGACGCCGATCCTTCCGCCACTTTTTAATCTCTCAACGGCTTTCCTTACTACTCCCTCCAGGATATTCAACTCATTATTAACTTCAATTCTGATTGCCTGGAAGGTACGCTTTGCCGGATGCGGGCCATCTTGCCTGGCTCCTTTGGGAATTGCTTTTTTTATGACAGTCACCAACTCACCTGTGGTAACGATTGGTTTGATTTTTCTTTCATTCACTATAAACTGTGCTATCCGCTTGCTCCAACGTTCTTCACCATACCTATGGATAATATCTGCAAGCTGTTCTTCACTATACTGATTGACTACAAAGCAGGCATCTAATTTGCTTTCCCTATTCATCCGCATATCGAGCGGCCCTTCTTGCATATAGGAAAAGCCCCGTTCTGGAGTATCCAACTGATAGGAAGAAACACCCAAATCAAAGAAAATACCGTCAATTTTTTCTATGCCTAATGAATCAAGAACTTCGTCAAAATCTTTGAAATTCGATTTAGCAATCCGTACATTGCATTTTAAATCTGTGAGTCTCTCTGTTGCTGCTGCAATAGCTGCCTCGTCCTGGTCAATTCCTACTATTGTGCCTACGCCCGTAAGTTCTTTTGCAAAAGCCTTAGTATGTCCTGCCCCGCCCATGGTGCAATCAACATATACGCCATCGCGATTATCAATTAACCATTCAATGCTCTCGTTCAGCAATACGCTCCTATGAACAAATTCCATTTATCTTCCCACCTGTCCTTAAGAGTCTACAGGCCCAAATCAACTAGTTGTTCAACTATTTCCGTAACATCTTCATTAACTTCATCATTATATTTATTCCAGCGATTTATATCCCAAATTTCTGCTCTATTGCCAACACCGACTATGACGACGTTTTTGTCAAGAGCAGCATGCGTTCTTAATGATGGCGGAACCAAAATGCGCCCTTGCTTGTCACATTCCGCTTCTGTAGCTCCAGAGAAGAAATAACGCGCAATGTCACGTGCTTCTTTCTTCATCAAAGTCATCTGTTTTAATTTATTTACCAGAACAGCCCACTCTTGCTCGTCATAGACAAACAAACAGCCATCAAGACCTCTGGTAATAACAAAATGGTCTCCAAGTGCTTCGCGTAGCTTGACCGGCATAAACAAACGGCCTTTGGTATCGATATTGTGTTGGAATTCACCCATCAACATCCCAGTCGCCACCCTTTCACCACTTTTCACCACTTTTCACCATTATAATCTTTATTTTATAAAAAAACAAGTAATTACTTCCTATATTCACTATATTCAGAAATATTTTTTTAGTGTTTATAAAAAGAAAAAAGTATCGTTAAAAGATCCTATTTGACCTTTTAACGATACTTCATATCTTGTTTTTTATGAATATGAGTGCTCATTAAGCCGAGTTCTGTTCCGCAAAGCGGCGATAATCATTTATCTAGGCTTCCAGTTGCCCGGAAGCTCGAGCGACGCAACCCGGAAGGATCAGCGGGCAGCTTCATCCCTTCCCTATTTGGTCTTGCTCCGAATGGGGTTTACCTAGCCAACCGATTACTCGACTGCTGGTGCGCTCTTACCGCACCGTTCCACCCTTACCGGCTTAAAGCCGGCGGTTCACATTTCTGTGGCACTTTCCCTGAGGTCACCCTCGCCGGACGTTATCCGGCATTCTGCCCTATGGAGCTCGGACTTTCCTCGTCTACCCAACAGGATAGCCGCGATTATCTTTCACACTCATACCCAAACAAATTTATCACAACTAGTAGCTTACGTCAAGTCTATAAGTATAAATACCTCTGCAACATTTTGTTGAACTCCCAAGTTCCTTCAGTATTATTGACATCAAACTGATTCATGATAGCATCAATTTCATCTGCATAATGAACAACAAAGCCTTCCTTCGTTGCGCAGGCAACAGGAGACCCTTTATCTTGTTCGCCATGATGGGAAAGAATGATGTGCAGCAATTGCTGAAGTTTCTTCTCGTCAACGCTTCCCAGCTTCGCCGCAGCCTCACTCACCATCATAACAGTTATTGTAATATGCCCTAAAAGGCGTCCGCCTGTCGTATAAGGGAATCCCATATCTGGTGATATTTCTTTCAGCTTACCTACGTCATGCAAAAGAGCTCCTGCCAGCACAAGGTCTTTATCCATACCGCCTATTTTATCTGCTAAAGCGCATGCCAAATCAGCTACGCAAACAGAATGATGAAGTAAACCACCCACGTAAGCATGGTGCAATCTCATACCAGCTGGATTTATTAAAAACTGCTGATAAGCAGAACCGGAAAAAACTTCTTTAACAAGTTCCCTCAGGCCTTTGTCATTTATGCTATTTATCTGCTTTTGAAATCTTTCTTCGTACTCGACCTTGTCAAAATTGCCCTGGGGCAGCAAATGGCTTATGTCCTCACCAGCTTTAACATCTGCCAGTTTCTGGATTATCAACTGCAATGACATATCACCAGCAAATTTATTAATATCAACATTGCCAGCGACTCTCACTGCTTTTGGTGCATCGAACGCCCTGAGTTTTTCAACTATTCCGGCTTCGAAACAAATAAAAGGTACGCAGCCGCTGTTATCTTCTATTAATCCTCTGGCAAATACACCACCATTTGATGAATTCCCCACTTTTTGTAAACGCAGCAAAACTATTTGGTCTATCTTCAAGCCTGTTTTAAATTCATTAATCATTTCTTTGCCTTCCCTTGTGTCATCTGTATTTTTCTACATTATAGCATATTAAATAGGCTTGTAAGAATTAAACTACAAGCGCTGCAGCACTTTGCTTTCAATCGCCCGTAATACTTTAACAGCTCTGTTATTGCTAACTGCCCAATCTTCCAGCTCTTCCTGCAACTTTGCCAAAACAGGCATTTCCGTTGTCTGATGCCCGGCGTCGATCAAATTTAGTCCAGCATTTAATGCTTCCTGCGCAACATGATATTTGACGTCTCCGGTAACAAACGTATCAGCACCTGCCTTCACCGCTTCGGCAATAAAATCTGTTCCGCTGCCACCACAGACAGCCACTTTATAAACAGGTCTGCCAGCGTCGGCAACAATCACGTGTTCAATTGCTAAAGCATTTTTCACATTATTGGCAAATTCGCCTAAAGAAAGCGGTTTCTCCAGCAAGCCAACACGCCCAAGACCAAATTCAGTTCTGACATTCACAGTTTCCAAAACGTCATAGGCTGGTTCTTCATAAGGATGCGCCTGCAAAACTGCCCCTATTGCTTCTGCCAGTTCGCTTTTCTTTAAGAGAATCTCAATGCGTTTCTCCCTAGTTCTTTCCAAAAGCCCTTGTTGACCTAGAAAAGGATTGCTGCCCGGCAGTGGGCGGAACTGTCCATCGCCCTCCATAATATAAGCACAATCAGCATAATTGCCAATCCGTCCTACACCTGCCCTGCTTAGAGCAGAAAGCACTTCATCAACATGAGTAAGAGGCACAAAAACCACAAGTTTATAATATTTATCACAAAAGACAGGTTTAAGGATTTCTGTTTGCCTTAAACCCAAAAGAGCTGCTAATACGTCGTTGACTCCGCCTTTAGCACTATCAAGATTTGTGTGAGCTGAATAAACAGCAATTTTGTTTCTTATTAATTCATATACCAAAGCATTTTTGCCTTCATTACAAACAAGTTTTTTTATGGGTGAGAAAAAAAATGGATGATGCGTAATAATTATATCGGCTTTTTGTGCATAGGCCTGACTTGCAACTTCTTCTGTCAAATCCAGCGCAAGCATTACTTTTCCAACCGGCCAATCATTACTTCCAAGCATAAGGCCGACATTGTCCCAGTCCTCTGCCAATTTTTGGGGTGCCAGCTTTTCCATTACTTCACAAATATCATTAACCTTTGTCACCATGAGCAATCGCCTCCAGGTCCTTCTTCAACTTACTAAAAAGCCTGTATTTTTCGCTGCCTTTAGCTTGTTCACTTTTTTCCATGGAAGAAAGCAGTTTTTCATAATGTTCTATCAGGCGTTGTATATGCCTTGCTAAAAGTACATTGCCTGTTTCCAATAAACGTGGTCCTATTTCATAAAAAGCCGCAGGATATTCTTTTTCGCTGCCGCGTTCCAAAACTATTATTTCATAAATTATACCAGCTTCTTCTGCCAAATCTTCGGCGACAATCTTCCAACCATGCCTTACAGCCCATATTCTTAATGAAGCTGCTCCATTCATCGGCTGTAAAATTATTTTTTCGGCTGCTTCCGCGGTAGTTAAAGAATTCTCCAATATCTCAATCATGCTGCCTGCACCCATACCTGCAATAACTATTACAGCGACTTCACCAGGAGCAACAATCTTAAGGCCGTCGCCTTGCCTGACAGTGATAAATTCCTTTACGCCGAAAGTATCTATCGTATTTTGTGCCGCCTGACAAGGTCCAGCGGCAATATCACCAGCTATGGCAAAATTTGTTTTTCCTTGCCTGACTAATAAAGTCGGTAAATACGCATGATCTGTACCAACATCGACAATGCTTTTGCCAGCAGGTACCCATTTAGCTATAGCTTCCAAACGTGATCCGAAACTCATCTTTTCCTCCATATACAAAAAGCGAAGCCATAAGGCTTCGCTTTTCTCTGTTAAATTTGGTGGGCCCACCTGGGATCGAACCAGGGACCAACCGGTTATGAGCCGGTGGCTCTACCGCTGAGCTATAGGCCCGATTAGCCTTTCACGGGCAAACCCGAAATAGCCAACGAAGACATTTTATAATAAAACAAGCGCAATGTCAAGCTACATCTATCATTCCAGGAAATCTTTCAAGCGCTTGCTACGGCTGGGATGTCTTAATTTTCTGAGAGCCTTGGCTTCTATCTGGCGAATACGTTCACGCGTAACTCCAAAATGCTGACCAACTTCTTCCAATGTACGAGATCTTCCGTCCTCAAGGCCAAAACGCAATTCAAGAACTTTCTTCTCACGCAAAGTAAGTGTTTCCAAAACTTCACCCAACTGCTCACGCAGCAAAGTGAACGAAGCTGCATCAGCAGGAGCCGGTGCGTCATGGTCTTCTATAAAATCGCCCAAATGTGAATCTTCTTCTTCACCTATCGGTGTTTCCAAAGAAACTGGCTCCTGGGCAATTTTCATGATTTCTCTTACTCTTTCCACATTAGTATCCATTTCTTTAGCTATCTCCTCAGGCAAAGGCTCTCTGCCGAGCTCTTGCAGGAGTTGGCGTGAAACACGTACTAACTTATTAATAGTTTCAACCATATGTACAGGAATTCTTATTGTCCTTGCCTGGTCAGCAATAGCTCTCGTAATAGCTTGTCTGATCCACCAGGTTGCATAGGTACTGAATTTGAACCCTTTATTGTAATCGAATTTTTCAACAGCCTTAATCAAACCAAGGTTACCCTCCTGAATCAAATCCAGGAATAGCATGCCACGACCAACATACCTCTTGGCAATACTGACAACTAAGCGCAGATTGGCTTCTGACAAACAACGTTTGGCATCCTCGCCCAAATCAACAATATCTTGTAAAGTTTTCTTAAACAATTCATTGCAATTATCCCATTCAAGAAAAACTTCAGCATCTTTAACCGTTGCCAGCTGTTTTTTTACTGTTTCAAGCAATTCCTTGATTTCCAAGAGATAACTTGCTTCAGTATCAGAAGTTTGCTTTTTGATCACAGCCTTCTTTTTATTTGCCGCGAACTTAATTTGGCTATCTACTATCAAGCGTTGAATTCTGTTAATTTCATCTTTTGTGAATTCTTCACACATCTCTTGAAAATCAGAGTTTTTAATACCTTTACCGGTATTATGGATAGCTGTCAGTCTGGAAAAAACTTTGTTAACCGACCGATCTTCGTACCAGGTTATTTCCTTCTGTAGCAACTCTTTAGCACGCAGAAGCATACCCTTAACATCAGTCTCGTCCGGCAAAACCAATAAAACGTGCTCTGTAACTTCATTGGCCAAAATTTTCTGGGCTTGGTTGCCCTTATCCATACGTTTAGCCAACTTGATTTCGTCTTCACCTACCAGAAGAGGCACACGACCGATTTCTTTCAGATACATACGAACCGGGTCATCAATGCTCACACCTTCAGGTACAGTTAAGTTGACAAGCTCATGTTCAGCAATAGGTTCCTCATCAACATCCGCGCCTGCAGGCGGGACAGCTGTATCATCAATTACCTCAATACCCTTCCGTGCAATCAAATCATACATATCTTCCATCTCGTCAGTGCTCATTTCTTCTGCACTCTGCATGGAATCCATAATTTCGCGATAGGTGAGAACGCCGCCATGGCTTTTCCCCTTATGTAAAAGTTCTTCTACCTGCTCTGTTGAAATCTTTTCATTTGCCATTGCGTTCCCTCCTTTCCGTTACTATTAATTTTTAAATTAATATCATTGAAACATTTTTTTAATCTCATTCTTTATTCGCTGACTTTCTGCTAATTCCTGCAAAAATTTTTCATCACCTGCACGCTCATATTCTGACGCCAAACGGCAATGGTATTCATATTGCTTTTCTAATCCGGATATTTTAAGCTGCCTGATACAATCATTTAAAATCTGGCTGGCTGCATTTAGCGCCAAATCCAACTGTAAAATCACTTCCAGTTCAGACGTACAGACTTCAGACAATTCCGCGAAAAGGTCAGCCGCTATATTTGGGCTTTTTCTCGCTAATAAATCTTTAAACTTTTGATAAATTTCTGTTCTTTTAACGTCGCAAAACCCAATTTTATCAATTTCAGCGAGAAAATCCGACGTAACATTACCACCACCGTTTATAAGCGCAAACAGCAAGTGCCTCTCAGCTTGTTCAACAGGATTCACTTGGTTCTCTTCTTTTTTTCTTCTCATCAAAGCATCAGAAACAGCAATGCCATTACCACGTCTTATCTTTTTGAACTCATTGACAATCAGGTTTTCATCAATTGTCAGCGTCTGAGCCAAATTACGAATTCTTCTGACTACCTCAATATCACTTTTACATTCTAGTAGGAACGGTAGTATATTCGACACAGTCTTGACTTTTCCTTCAAGCGTTGAAAAATTATTCCGCTCCAATGTTCTTTCAATCTGGAAATCCATACCTGAAGCAGCTTGCGTGATCAAGTCCTTAAAAGCAGTAACACCTTCAGTCCTGATAAATTCATCAGGATCTTTACCCTTTGGAACTACGAGAACTTTCACTTCGAGTCCCGCTTTTAAAGCAACAGGAATTGAAGCCATTGCTGCCTTCAATCCAGCTTCGTCACTATCAAAAGAAAAAATGACTTCAGGTACAATACGCGCAATTAAATTTGCATGTTGTTCAGTAAAGGCTGTTCCCATTGATGCCACAGTCCAATCAATTCCTGCTGCATGCAGACTGATTGCATCCATATGTCCTTCGACAACAATAATCTGTTTTCGCTCCTTAGCAGGCTTCAAAGCGACATCCATGCCGAAGAGAATGGAGCGTTTGGTAAAAAGTTCCGTTTCACCAGTATTCAAATATTTAGGTTCACCCTTGCCGACAACTCTGCCAGTAAAACCTACCACTCTTCCTCTGGCATCTTTGATAGGAATCATTATGCGCTCGCGGAAACGGTCATAAAAACTTCCATCTTCACGTCTTACTGTCAAGCCCGCTTTTGCAAGCAACTCAGCGTTAACGCCTCTTTTTTGCAAAGCATTGCAAAGTGTTTGATATCCTGGAGCCGCCAGTCCTAAAGAAAATCTTTCAATAATATTAGCATCAATTCCGCGCTTTGCTAAATAATCAAGAGCGTGCTTGCCATATTCAGTTTTCAAAAGACAAGCTTGAAAAAATTTTACAGCCAGAGCATTAGCATCAAATATTTGTTTAGATGCCTTTTCCTTTTGTATCTCTTGCTCTGTTTTTTGTTTTTCCGGTATAGGAATACCATATTTATTGGCCAAAATCTTAATGGCTTCCGGAAAACTTACATTTTCAATTTTCATGACAAAATTGAAAACATCTCCACCAGCATGGCAGCCAAAACAGTGAAAAAGATTTTTGTCTGGTGTTACTGTAAAAGATGGTGTTTTTTCACCGTGAAAAGGGCAGCATCCCCAATAACGGCCGCCTTTCTTTTTCAGCGCAACATACTCCGAAACTACTTTAACAATATCAGCTTGTGCCCGAACTTGTTCCTTAAAACTTTCATAGACATCATTCATAAATACACCCGTTACACTAATTAAAGAAACTTACTGTTTTATTATATTCAATATGAATGTATTATTTCCTCTTTTTAAGTTAAAGATTTTTGAACACCAGCAATTAACTTTATTAAACGATTATTAATCAAGCACTGATAAAAGCACAAAATATAGCTCACTTCGGCTTTATGCCCACTACATTTACCTCTGAAACTCTTCAAAGAATACAACACATAACTCATCATCAAAATTCATTTCTATGCACTAACATAATGCAACCACTATAGTTTTTATGAAAAATTTGATATAATTAAAAATTACGGAGGGTATCTTTATGAAAAAAATTTTGGTTCTTGTCTTTCTGCTTTGCTTGTTTCCTTTATCCTGTCTGGCAAAACCTATAATAAAGTGTGATAAGCAAACATTTGATCCATTAACAACCACATATTATCTGGAAGGTAATGTTTCCGTCGATACAGGCAGCAGGTTAATTACTGCCAACAGAGCACAAGTTGAACTCTACTCACTGGAAGTATACGCTGAAGGAAATGTAAATCTTACACAAGATGACATGGTTTTTACCGGTGATACCGTTCATGTTTATGGCAGTCAAAAAACCGCAGTTGTCGAAGGTGACATTAGTTTTAGTGATGGCAACACCACAATTACTGCTGCCAGAGGTTCTTTTAATTGGAGCACAAAAGATGCCGTGTTTGAAGGAACTGTTCTGATAAATGCTGACGCTTCATTATTTACTGGCACAACACAGAATCTTCTAAATTACAAAAACGAATGTGGTCAAATAACAACCAACAAAATAATTTACAATGTGCGAACCAAAAAGTTTCACGATTAAAACAACCCCCGCATGGCGGGGGTTGTTTATTTTTTATAAACAATTTCTAGCGGTTTAAGTTCTTTGCTGCATACTCCAGAATCATGCCAGCTGTTTCTTCAACCGCCCTATTTGATACGTTGATAATTTTACAATGTATTCTTCTCATTATTGCTTTAGCGTACTCTAATTCTTCGTTAATGCGATTTACATCAGCATATGTAGCATTATCTGACAACCCCATGGTTTTTAAACGTTCTACGCGAATTTCGTTCAATTTATAGGGATCTATTAAGAGACCGATGACCTTGTGCGCCGGAACCTTGAATAATTCCTCCGGCGGAGTTATTTCCGGCACCAGCGGCACATTCGCAACTTTCAGCTGTTTATGTGCAAGATACATGCTCAAAGGCGTCTTGGAAGTACGTGAAACACCAATAAGAACTATATCCGCTTTAGCAAGCCCCCAAGGGTTTTTACCATCATCATATTTAACTGCAAATTCAATTGCTTCTACACGTTTGAAATACTCGTGGTCAAGAGCGTGAATTAGTCCCGGCTGATTTTTTGGCAAGAGTCCTGATGTCTTTTCAATGGCCTTCAGCACAGGGCCGATAATATCAACCACCTCAACATCTTCCTCTTTTGCTTCGCTGGCAATGATTTCACGCAATTCAGGCGATACTATTGTATGGCAAATTACGGCATTGTTTTCTTTCGCTTCTTTCACAATAGCATGGACTTGTTCCGCATCCTTTAAATAAGGAACGCGGATAATATCAAATTTTTCCTGTACAAACTGGCTGATCGTAGCTTTTGCAACAGCCTCGGAAGTTTCGCCAATAGAGTCAGAAACAGCATAAATTATTGGTAAACTAGCTATGATAAATTCCTCCTTTGCCCTCTGCCAGGTCAACCAGCAGTCTCGTAAAATTAGTCTTGGTAATCCTTCCTACGACCTCATAAACGTGTTTTTCTTCATTAATCGTCTTAACAACCGGCAGGCAATCAATTTCATTGTCAATTAAACGTCTTGCAGCGGTTGCCACAGAATCTTCTGGTTTTGTGACAATCAATTTTGATAGTGGTGTCATAACCATGACAATTGGTATGTTTTGTAAGTCAGCACCCTTGTTGATGGCAGTTTTTAACAAATCTTTGCGGGAAACAACGCCTAGCAAAGTACTATTATCGCCGACAACAAAAACTGTGCCGATATCCTCCAAAAACATAGTAACAACTGCATCATATGCACTTTTATCATTATGAATACCGATAGGAACAGATTGAATATCACGCACACAAATACCTGATATTTCCTCCATAAGCATACCCAAAGTATTTTTGCCCGTAAAATAATAGCCAACTTTAGGTCTTGCATCTAATATTCCGCTCATTACAAGAATTGCAAGATCAGAACGCAAAGCGGCTCTTGTTACGTTTAATCTTTCTGCAATATGTTCGCCTGTAATCGGTCCGTCCTGACGAACTATTTCAGCAATTCGTTTCTGTCTATTGCTTAGAGAAATGTTACTCACTTCCTTCCCAAACTAAAAATAGCGTATGCTTTATTATACGCTATTTGTCTAAAAAATCCTCTTTTTAAATACTTGCTACACTAAATAATTATATTGAAAGCATTTTTTCTAAAAAAACACCCATGCTCAAGTTACCGTCATTGGTTTGGCAACCTTTGCATGGGTGCAATTTTTTGTTGAGAATTACCAGATA
>CAYLRW010000035.1:0-17764 GCA_964386405.1 uncultured Acidaminococcales bacterium
CATTGTACAAATAGTCGCACCCCACGCGGGGTGCGTGGATTGAAATCTTGGACTGAGCTCGTAGTAGTTCTGCCTTCGCCGTCGCACACCACGCGGGGTGCGTGGATTGAAATTCCGGATTGCTGCAGCCAAAGAAGTTGCTAATAATGTCGCACCTTTTGTTGAAATAATCATAAGGCCTCTTCCACTCCAAGGAAGAGCTTGGTAGCATCATTTGTAGGTGCGTGGATTATGAAATTACTTTAGCTTATACATTTGGTTTGCCCAAATATTTGTAATCTTTTAATATATTTTTTCTTCATTATTAAAAGAGCTGCGATAACAATAATTGTAGTATAATAAGCATTATTAATTATATATTTTTTGGAGGTGTTGCTTTGGATTTTGTTGCTCTTGATTTTGAAACAGCGAATGCTGATCCTGCCAGTGCTTGTTCGGTAGGTATCGTTACGATAAAGAATAATATAGTAGTGGATGAATATTATAGTCTGATCAAACCGAGGCAGATGGCTTTTGACAGCAGTAATATTCAGGTCAATGGGATTACGCCGGCGATGGTGGAGGAGTCAGAGAACTTTGCTGGCATATGGTCTGAGATGGCCAAAAGGCTCGAAGGCCAGACTGTGGCGGCTCATTACGCAGCCTTTGACATCAAAGTATTAAAAGCTTCCCTTGATGATTACAATCTGGATTATCCGGCAATCAGGTATGTGTGCAGTTGGATTATAGCTAAGGCCGTTTGGCCTGATTTGCTTAGTTACCGTCTTGACGTTTTAGCTAAACGCATTGGTTTTCAGTTTACTCACCATAATGCTTTGGAGGATGCAAGGGCATGTGCGATGGTTCTTTTGCAGGAATGTGAGAATTCCGGTGTTGCTTCTTTTGATGAAATGGCCAAAAAATATCAATTCAGCATCGGGAGGATAGCACCGCAGACTAGTCTTTTTTAAAGTCAGATAAATAATAACTGTAATTAAATAAGAATTTTCCCTAAAATGAAATTTTTGGCAAAAAGTGTTATACTAGGTTTGTGTGATAGTGCATAAACTTTGTTTAGCAGGAGGTGCTGAAAGATGGAAGAAATAATGAATGCGGTTACACATGGAATAGGTGCTGTAGCGGCAGCAATAGGCCTGGTTTTTCTGGTGCTGTTGGCTTATGAATATGGTAGTGTGTGGCATGTTGTAAGTTTCAGCATCTATGGTGCTACTTTGTTCTTAATGTATCTTATGTCGACCTTGTATCATAGTTTTCGCAATGAAAGGGTCAAAAGCTTATTTAAGATTTTTGATCATTCGGCTATATATCTGCTGATTGCAGGTACCTATACTCCCTTTGCTTTAATTATTCTTCATGGTTGGCTGGGATGGACAATGCTTGGCATCATCTGGAGTCTGGCGCTTGTTGGTATTGTGCTTACCTGCTTTTACGTGAATAGATTTCACAAGTTATCGACTTTGTGCTATGTATTAATGGGGTGGCTGATCGTAATCTGCATT
This sequence comes from uncultured Acidaminococcales bacterium, assembly GCA_964386405.1. Taxonomy (GTDB): domain Bacteria; phylum Bacillota; class Negativicutes; order Acidaminococcales; family Acidaminococcaceae; genus RZYP01. Next base: position 1,500 of record CAYLRW010000035.1, read on the forward strand.
AAGCCGATGCTGGAACGCCTCGACACAATGGGGATGGTGTGGCTGGCAATTGGCGGCCTTTTTTATAGCGTGGGTGCGATCTTCTACTTGTTGAAAAGGATGCCTTATAATCACGCTGTCTGGCATTTGTTCGTTATCGCTGGCAGTGCCTTCCAGTTTTTTGCAGTGCTTTTTTATGTGCTGCCGGTTGCAGTTTAAGGCTAACGCAAAAAAGAACTGGCTTTGTTTTTACAAAGTCAGTTCTTTTTTTTATTTGTGTTCTTTAATTTTTTCGAAGGCTACTGCGAGCATCAGTTTAATGCGGTTCAGTTGATTGACTTCGCTTGCTCCTGCGTCACAGTCGATTGGTACGATATTCGCTTGCGGGTAGGAATGCAGCAATTCGCGAATCATGCCTTTGCCGACGATATGATTCGGCAGGCAGCCGAAAGGCTGCAGACAGATAATGTTATTGATGCCATTTTTGATCAACGAAATCATTTCCGCGGTCAATAACCAGCCTTCACCGGTGATATTGCCCAGAGAAACATGCTCTTTTGCCAGGGCAATCAATTCCTTCAAGGATTCCGGCGGATTAAAATTCTTGCTGCTATGCAGTGCTTTTTCCAAAGTTTTGCGGTATTGTTCGACAATCTGGATAAAAATCAGAGACTTTATTTTACTTACTAATGATCCTGCAAGCAGTTTGTATTTGACACAGTCATCATAGGCTGTGTAGAGGAAGAAGTTGATTAAGTCCGGTACAATGACTTCCGCGCCTTCTTCTTCCAATGTCTGGACAATATGGCCGTTGGCAATGGCGTGATATTTAACGAGGATTTCGCCGACCAGCCCTACTTTTGGTTTGTCATTCTGCGGTTTCAACGGCAAATTATCAAAATCACGGACAATCCCAAAAATATTTTTCTTGAACTGCCAGCGGTTACATTTTAATAAGTCATAACGACATTTTTCGGACCATTTCTCATAGAGCTCGTTCGCGGAATTGGGCACAAGCTCGTAGGGGCGGACGTGCTGCATCACACGCATCAGCAAATCGCCGTAAGTAATGGCCATTAGCAGTCTGTCCATGGTTCCGATAGAAACCTTAAATTCACCGGCGTCTTTGCCGGAGAGAGAGAATACAGGAACTTTAGGCATGCCGATATCTTTGAGAGCCTTGCGCATCAAGGCTACGTAGTTGGTAGCACGGCAGCCGCCGCCAGATTCAAAAAGCAGGATGGAGGTATGCTGTGGATCATATTGACCGGACGTCAGGGCTTGCAATAGTTGTCCGATAGTAATGATTGATGGATAACAGATATCGTTGTTAACAAATTTCAAACCTAAATCTACGGCTCGTTTGTCCGGCAGAGGTGGGATGACCAGTTGATAGCCGGAGCCGGCAATAGCGGCTTGCAGAAATTGAAAATGAATTGGAGACATTTGCGGCGCGAGAATGGTGTGCGTCTTTTTCATGGATTTTTTGAAAGTTGGCCAGTGGTCATGCGGATTTTCTTTATTTTCCGTATTAGCAACCGTATTGCGTACTTTCAAAGCTGCCAGAAGTGACCGTATGCGTATACGGGCAGCACCGAGGTTGTTGATTTCATCTAGTTTAATAGCGGTATAGAGCTTATGATTGGCTTCAAGCAGTTCCTTGACCTGATCCATGGTAATTGCATCAAGTCCGCAACCGAAGGAATTCAGCTGAATCAGCTCCAAATCCGGTCTTTTGGCTACCAAAGAAGCTGCAGCATAGAGACGAGAATGATACATCCATTGGTCCATGACGCGAATCGGCCGGGGTGTTTTTGCCAGATGGCAAATAGAGTCTTCCGACAGAATGGCAAGTCCGTAGGATTGTATTAGTTCCGGCAGACCATGGTTGATTTCAGGGTCAATATGATAAGGACGGCCGGTCAGTACAATCCCCGGAGTCTTTGTACGCGTAATATAATCAAGAACCTGCTCACCTTGACGGTGGATATCATCTTTGTAATTACTTAATTCCAGATAGGCGGCTTTAACTGCATCGGCAATTTCAGCTTGCGGAATATTTTCTTTCTGAAGTTCTTGAACCATTCTTTTTTCTAACCGCTCAGGATTATCAAGCGGCAGGAAAGGTTCGATATACTCAATATTTTTTTCTGAGAGAACTTTCATATTGGCACGAATGTTCTCCGCGTAGGAAGTGACCACCGGACAATTGTAATTATTGTCAGCTGTCATATCTTCTTTAATATTGTAGGGGATGCAAGGATAGAATATCTTGGTAACGCCTTGATCAACAAGGTCAATAATATGTCCATGCACCATTTTTGCAGGATAGCAAAGTGAATCTGAAGGAATAGTTTCCAAGCCTTGCTCATAGAGGGCACGGGAAGATTTGTGGGAAAGAATTACTCTGTACCCGAGTTTGGTGAAGAAAGTGAACCAGAAGGGATAATCTTCATACATGTTGAGCACTCTGGGGATACCGATAGAACCTTTTGTTGCTTCGGCTTCTGCCAGAGGCTGATAATTGAAGACGCGTTCCAGTTTGTAGGCATAGAGGTTCGGTACAGGATTCTTTGGCAGTGCTTTTCCAAGGCCGCGTTCACAGCGATTGCCGGTCTGGTATTTAGTTCCGTTAGGAAATTTTAAGGATGTAATGAGGCAATGATTGCCGCAAATGCCACAGCGGTAACTTGTGCGGTTAATAGAAAAATCATTTAATTCAGCGGCAGGCAAAATAGACGAGCGTGCTGCTTGGGGTGCATTTTCTTTAGCTAAAAGGGCAATTCCGTAAGCTCCCATTAGTCCAGCTATATCTGGTCTTACTACTTCACACTGCAGAAGATTTTCCAGTGCGCGCAAAACAGCATCGTTGTAGAAAGTACCACCTTGTACAACAATTTTGGATCCAAGCTCTTCGGTATTTTTGATGCGGATGACTTTGAAAAGCGCGTTCTTAATAACGGAAATTGCGATGCCGGCAGAAATATCACCGACTTTGGCACCTTCCTTTTGGGCTTGTTTGACTTTTGAATTCATGAAAACGGTACAACGGGTACCGAGATCAACCGGATGTGCTGATGAAAGAGCGGTTTTGGCAAATGCTTCGACAGTCATACCTAGCGATTGCGAGAAGTTGCTGATAAAGGAACCGCAGCCGGAAGAACAAGCTTCGTTCAATTTGATTGAATCAATAACGCCGTCTTTGACGGTAAAGCTCTTCATATCCTGGCCGCCGATGTCAATGACAAAAGTTACGCCGGGCTGGAAAGTTTCGGCAGCGCGGAAATGCGCAACTGTTTCTACTTCGCCCATATCCGCCTGTAAAGCGGCCTGTACCATTTTTTCACCATAGCCGGTAACACCAGCGTAAGCGATATAGGTATCTTTATTGAGGTGCGCATACATTTTTTGCAGTGCGGCAACGGCGGAAGCGAGCGGACGCCCTTGGTTGCTGCCGTAATCAGAGTACAACAAATCACCGGCACTGTTGATCAATGTCAGTTTTGTCGTGGTTGAACCGGCGTCAATACCTAGATAGGCAGGACCGGTATGTGTTGCCAGATCAGCTCGTTTGACCTTATGAGCCGCATGGCGCGAGCAGAACTTTTCGTAGTCGTCTGCATCGGCAAAGAGTGGTGGTAAATTATTTATACTTACGTCTGAAACGTTAAAATTTTTAAGGTTTGCTGTCAAATCATGATAATTGCTAGCAGCGCCTTCGTGAGCCCAAATTGCTCCTAACGCGATGAAATAAGGTGAAGAATGCGGTACAACCGCTTGATCTTCAGGAATATTCAGCGTTTTGAGAAATAAAGAGCGCAGTTCGGAAAGGAAAAATAAAGGGCCTCCGAGGAAGGCCAATGGAGCCTTGATGGGGCGGCCTTGAGCCAAACTGCCTATTGTCTGGTTAACAACTGCTTGCAGGATTGAGGCAGCAATATCTTCTTTCACAACGCCATCGTTCATGAGGGCCTGTACATCGGTTTTAGCAAAAACGCCGCAGCGTGATGCGATGGAATGAATGGTTTTGGCTTTTTTAGCCATTTCATTCAGGCCGGAAGCATCTGTGTTCAATAAGGTTGCCATGTGATCGATGAAAGAACCTGTGCCGCCTGCACAGACTCCATTCATGCGCTGCTCCATATTGTCATAGAAGTAGGTGATTTTCGCATCTTCACCGCCAAGTTCTACGGCGGTATTGGCTGCAGGTATGTATTTTTTGATCCCTGCTGTGCAGGCAATAACTTCCTGCACAAATGGCAGCTGCAAACCATCGGCTATGCCTATGCCGGCAGAGCCCGTAACGATAATCGTAAATGGTGACTCTGACAAAACTGAACATGCAGATCCCAAAATAGCTGAAAATGCCTTGGGGATATCAGAGAAGTGCCTTTGATATTGGTGAAAAAGAATGTTTTCAGTTTCGTCTACTACAACTAGTTTGATTGTTGTGGAGCCAATGTCCACGCCAACACGTAATTGTCCCATGAAGAATCACCCACCTGTCGCTGTTGTGAAAAGGTTGCTTAGAGCCTTTTAAGTAAGATAGCAATGTTTTTGTAAAAACGACATAATCAAACAGTAAATGGGTACAAACAACGGGCCTCCAATCCCATGGTATATAGGTTTTTAGCCGGTTATCTCTGTGCCTCACTTTAATATAAAGCTACTTTGAAAATTTGTCAAAATAATTATTTTTTGCTGTGCATAGAGGAAATTTTCATAGTAAAAATGTCACTAAGTGACACTTTTGTGAAAGTTAAAAATTTCTTAAAAGATAATTATTATTTATACTTTATATTATAGAACTTTTGGGTTACAATGTATATGTAATACATAGTGTTTTAGTATTTATTGAAAGGTTGGAGGGAGTTATATGGAAAAGACATTTTGGAACGCGATAAAGAACAGAAGAAGCATTTATGCACTTGGCGATGAAAAAATCGTTTCTGAAGAAAAAATCAAAGAAATAGTGACAGATGCTTTACTGCATACACCATCACCGTTTAATTCGCAGAGTACCAGAGTGGTACTTCTGTTTAATGAAGAGCATAGAAAATTTTGGCAGATAACGCTTGATGAGTTAAAGAAAAAGGTTTCACCTGAGCAATTTGAGCAAACCACTAATAAAATTAATGGCAGTTTCGCTGCTGGTTATGGTACGGTACTTTTCTATGAAGAAAAGAAAATAGTTGATAATTTGTGCAGTGCATTTCCTTCTTACGCTGAACGTTTTCCACATTGGTCGCAGCATACTAGTGCAATGCATCAATTTGTAATTTGGACGGCTTTGGAGGCTGAGGGTCTTGGGGCTTCGCTGCAGCACTACAATCCTTTGATTGATGAAGCAGTACGCAAACAATGGAACTTGCCTGAGAGCTGGCAGCTGATTGCTCAAATGCCTTTCGGCAAAGTGTTGGCACCTGCCGGTGAAAAAGAGTTTGGCAAGATTGAAGACAGATTGAAAATTTTCAAATAGATCAGGCAACCAAAAACGACCTCGGAGTTTTTCTCCCGAGGTCGTTTTTCTGTCTCATATTATTTTTCTAAAAGGTATTTGTTAACCGCAGCAGCAGCGTTTCTGCCTTCGGCAATCGCCCAGACAACCAGGCTTTGACCACGGCGGGCATCACCGGCAGTAAAGATACCTTCGACGGAAGTCGCATAGTTTTGTTCATTGGCCGCAACGTTGTTTTGCGGTGTTTTCTGCACCTTGAATTCATCGAAAATCGTTTGCTCGGTGCCGACAAAACCTAAGGCGAGTAATACCAATTGTGCGGAAACTGTTTCTTCCGTTCCTGGTATTTCAACAGGAGTCAGCATGCAGTTAACGGTTTTCCATTCAATCTGACAAAGTCTGAGTTTGTCGACATTGCCGTTTTTGCCGATAAATTCCTTTGTCTGGATGCAGTATTGACGGGGATCTTTTCCGGATACTTCAATGGCTTCTTCTTGACCGTAGTCGGTTTTGAACACACGAGGGAACTCTGGCCAAGGGTTATTAGCAGTACGTGAATGGGGCAGGCAAGGCATGATTTCAATCTGCCGTACGCTTTTGCAGCCCTGACGCAGCGCTGTGGCCACACAGTCCGTTCCCGTATCGCCGCCGCCGATTACCACTACATCCTTATCTTTGGCCGAGATTGCTTTGCCGTCTGTCATATTGGAATCAAGCAGGCTTTTAGTTGCGGAGTGTAAATAATCTTTGGCAAAATAGATGCCTTTCAGATCGCGGCCGGGTACTGGCAAATCGCGGGGTATAGTGCTGCCTGTGCAGAGAACGACTGCATCATATTGTTTGGTCAGCATTTCGGAGGAAATACTGTGACCAACCTCACTGTTCAGCGCAAACTCGACACCACCATCTTTTAAAAGCTTGACGCGGCGTTCTACAAGTTTTTTGTCCAGTTTCATGTTTGGAATACCATACATCAGGAGACCGCCGGGACGATCAGCACGCTCAAAGACCGTAACAGAGTGACCGGCCTTGTTTAGCTGATCGGCACAAGCGAGTCCTGCAGGACCTGAACCGATGACAGCAACCTTTTTGCCAGTCCTATGGGCCGGTTTGTTAGGCTTCACGAGCTTATTGGCAAAAGCCTGCTCAATGACATACTGTTCAAGATTTTTAATAGAAACAGGGTCGTTGACAAGACCAGCACTGCAAGCGCCTTCGCAGGGAGCCGGGCAGACGTGGGAGGTGAATTCAGGGAAATTGTTGGTTTTGTTCAGACGCACATAGGCAAAGTGGTCGAGACCTTGGTAAACGAAGTCATTGAATTCCGGCATCAGATTGTGCAGAGGACAGCCTGACAAAGCACCATTCAGCATAATGCCGCTGTGACAAAAGGGTATGGAACAATCCATACAACGGGCAGCCTGAGTCTGCAATTCTTTTTTATACGGAAGACTGCTGGTTTTGATTTCGTCCCAGTCTTGCAGACGTTCTTTGGCAGGGCGCATAGCAAGTTCTTTTCTCGTATAATCCATAAATCCTGTTGGTTTTCCCATTATGCTTGTCCCTCCTCGAAAACACGGATGGCAGCTTCTTCCTTGCTGCAACCGTCTTGCATATAGTCAGCAATTTTTTCAGTGACACGTTTGTAGTCTTTTGGAATGACTTTCACAAATTTAGTGACGTATGTATCCCAGTTTTTCAGAATTTCTTCAGCGGTTTTGCTGCCGGTTAGTTTGGCGTGATTAAGAATCATTTTCTGAACTTCGAGTTTATCGTTTATTGCAGTGAGTGATTCTAAGAGGATGATCTCTCTGTTACAGTAGGAGGCAAAATCACCTTCAAGGTCAAGCACATAAGCTACGCCGCCTGACATACCTGCAGCGAAGTTACGGCCTGTCTTGCCGAGAATGACAACAGTGCCGCCGGTCATATACTCACAACCATGGTCACCGACGCCTTCGACAACGGCATGCACACCACTGTTCCTGATGCAGAAACGTTCTCCGGCTATACCGCGGATATAAGCTTCGCCACTGGTTGCACCATAAAAAGCTACGTTGCCGATGATAATATTTTCATGTGGATTAAAAGCAATATCCACTGGCGGCTTAATAATAAGCTTGCCACCGGAGAGACCTTTGCCTACGTGGTCATTGGCATCACCTTCCAGTGTTAAAGTTACGCCTTTTGGCAAAAAGGCACCAAAGCTTTGACCGGCTGAGCCTTTGAAACCAAGTTTGAGGGTATCTTTCGGAAGCCCTGATAAACCATAGCGGCGAGTGATTTCACTGCCCAGAATCGTGCCGACAACGCGGTCCGTATTTTTAATTGGTAAGGTAATATCGATGGACTTCTTTTCTTCAATCGCAGTTTTGCAAATAGCAAGTAATTCTCTGCAGTCCAAGGATTTCTCCAATTGGTGGTTTTGCAATTGAGTGCAGTATTGCTCGGTGCCTGGTTCAACTTCCGGTTTGTGCAGAAGTGCGGATAAGTCGATGCTTTTGCTCTTCCAGTTTCTTTCCGGTTTTGGCACCAGAACCTCTGTGCGGCCAATCATTTCGTTGATTGTTTTGAAACCGAGTTCTGCCATATATTCACGGACTTCACGTGCGACGAAACGCATGTAATTAACTACATAATCCGGTTTGCCCTGGAAGTTTTTACGCAGTTTCGGATCCTGCGTAGCAATACCCATAGGGCAGGTGTTGAGATTGCAGACACGCATCATTACGCAGCCAAGCGCGATGAGCGGAGCGGTGGCAAAACCATATTCTTCCGCACCGAACAGGGCGGCCATGATAACATCGCGGCCTGTCATTAATTTACCGTCAGTTTCCAGAGTAACTCGGTTGCGGAGATTGTTTAGAATAAGGGTTTGGTGTGTTTCTACAAGTCCGAGTTCCCAAGGGAGACCGGCATGGTTGATACTGGTGCGTGGAGATGCTCCTGTACCTCCGTCATAGCCGCTGATGAGTACGACGTCGGCGCAAGCTTTGACAACGCCTGCTGCAATGGTACCAACACCAACTTCCGAAACGAGCTTGACACTTATGCGAGCGTGAGGATTAGCATTTTTGAGGTCATGGATAAGTTCCGCCAAGTCCTCAATGGAGTAGATATCGTGATGCGGCGGAGGAGATATCAGCTGAATGCCGGCAGTTGTACCGCGACATTCTGCAATCCAGGGATAAACTTTGCTGCCAGGCAATTGTCCGCCTTCACCAGGTTTTGCACCTTGTGACAGTTTGATTTGGATCTCATCGGCGTTGACCAGATAGTTGCTGGTTACCCCAAAACGACCGGAAGCAACCTGTTTGATGGAACTGCGTTTGCTGTAACCATTGGCCATAGTTCTGAAACGGGAAGGATCTTCGCCGCCCTCACCTGTATTGCTCTTGCCGCCTATAAGGTTCATGGCGATTGCCAGACATTCATGAACTTCTTTACTGATGGAGCCATAGGACATAGCGCCGGTTTTAAAACGTTTGCAGATACTTTCAATAGGCTCAACTTCGTCAATGGATATCGGCAGACGTTGTGGTGAGAAGGAAAGTAAGCTGCGGAGATTCTGGCTTTCATGTTCCTTGCCGCTTAATTCAGCAGAGAACTTTTTGAAAAGCTCATAATTATTTTCTTTGCAGGCATGCTGTAAAGTGAAGATGGTTTGAGGATTGTAAATGTGGTTTTCACCTTTGTCACGATATTGGTAGGCAGAACCGGAAGGATAGCTGCAAGGGTCGAGGGTATCGTCGGTAAAGGCAGGATCGTGACGCATTTTTACTTCTTTGGCAATTTCTTCTAAACCGATGCCGCCGATACGCGAAGGGGTACCGGTGAAGTATTCTTCAATAACTTCATTGCTGATACCGATTGCTTCGAAAATCTGGGCACCGCGATAGCTCTGGACGGTGGAAATGCCCATCTTTGAGAGAACTTTGGCGATGCCATGGGTGCAAGCATCAATGTAATTATGGGTTGCAGTTTCAAAGCTGATATTGGAGATCATCCCGTTGCTGCACATGTCATCAATGGTTTCAAAAGCCAGATAAGGATTGATGCCGCTGGCGCCATAACTTAAGAGCAGTGCAAAGTGATGAACTTCACGCGGTTCGCCGGATTCAAGGATGATACTTGCTTTCAGACGAGTACCATTGCGAATCAGGTGATGATGAAGACAGGCACAGGCAAGTAAAGATGGAATAGGTGCCATTTCTTTGTTAACACCACGGTCCGACAGGATAAGGATGCATTTGTCTTCCGCAATCAACCTGTCTGCCTCACGGCAAAGATTGACCAACGCTTTTTTCAGACCTGAGCCATCTTTATCAACCGGGAACAAAATAGGAATGGTGGCTGCTTCGAATTTTGGTTGTTGAATATTCTTCAGTTTGGCCAGCTCAATGTTGCTGAGTACCGGAGATTCGGCTGATATCTGACGGCAACTGTCCGGCTGTGGATCAATGAGGTTTTTCTCCGGACCAACACCGCTGGTAGTGTCAGTAAAAACTTCTTCTCTGATGGCATCTATCGGCGGATTTGTGACCTGAGCAAATAACTGTTTGAAATAGTTGTACAAAAGCTGTGGCTTCTCAGATAAGACAGCCAAAGGAGCGTCATTACCCATGGCACCAACAGGATCAAGCGCACTGGTAGCCATTGGTTTTAAAAATTTAGTAAATTCTTCGAGGGTGTAACCAAAAGCCAACTGTCTTCTCATCAGAGTTTCAAAATCCGGTTTTGGCAATTCAGTATTAAGCTCAATGTTTTTTAGCTTGATTAGATTCTCGTCCAGCCACTTGCGGTAAGGATGCTCTGTAGCAATTTTATGCTTAATTTCATCATTACTGATAATGCGTCCTTCAACGGTATCAATAACAAGCATACGGCCAGGACGGAGACGATCTTTTTTGACTACCGTATTTGGTTCGAACTCCAGCACACCGACTTCAGATGCCAATACGATTGTATCATCATTGGTAATATAGTAGCGTGATGGGCGCAAACCATTGCGGTCAAGGGCAGCACATACGGTACGGCCATCGGTGAAGGCCATCGCAGCAGGGCCGTCCCAAGCTTCAATCAAGGAATTATGATATTCGAAAAAGGCCTTCAAATCTGGATCTATATGGGGATTTTTGCTCCAAGGTTCCGGAATCATCATCATAACGGCATGAGGCAGGCTGCGGCCGGACATGACGAGAAATTCCAGACAGTTGTCGAACATACCTGAATCACTGCCTGTTTCGTCAATGACTGGCATAACTTTTTTAATATTTTTGCCCCAGAGGCTGTTGTTGCACATGGTTTGGCGGGAACGCATCCAGTTGATGTTGCCGCGTAAGGTATTTATTTCACCGTTATGCATCAACATACGGTAAGGGTGCGCACGTTCCCAGCTGGGGAAAGTATTGGTGCTGAAACGGGAATGGACAAGTGCCAGAGCGGTTTCAATCGAACAGTCCTGCATATCCAGATAGAAATCACCCAATTGCTTTGTAGTCAACATTCCTTTGTAGACAATTGTGCGGGAGGACAAACTGGAGATGTAAAAATACTTACCGCCGCGCAGGCTGCCGTAACGGATTCTATTCTCTGCTTCGCGTCTGATAATATATAGCTTGCGTTCGAAAGCATTTTCATCAATAGCTAAGCGTTCGATAATTTTGGAATTGGTACTAAGAAATACCTGCATGATATTCGGTTGACTCTGACGTGATTTTTCACCAAGAATTTCTGAATTAACTGGTACATTTCTCCAGCCGAGCACTTCAAGGTTGTTCTCACGTACGATTTTTTCAAAGTGCCGTTGCAGGTTTTCTCTCTCTACTACATCCGGCGGAAGAAAAAGCATTCCAACTGCATACTCTCCAACTGGTGGTAACAATAAGTCTTGTTTCAAACATTCCTTAACAAAAAAAGCATGAGGAATCTGAAATAAAACACCGGCGCCGTCACCAGAATTGTTGTCAGCACCTTGACCACCGCGATGATCGAGGTTTTTCAATACTGTAAGTGCTTGACGGAGGATTTTATTCGATTTCTTGCCTTTAATATTAGCGACGACACCTAGGCCACAAGCGTCATGTTCAAACCAGGGATCATAAAGACCCTGTTTAGGCGGTAATGTCGAAAATTTCATAAGAAACTCTCCCCTCAAAAAAATAAATAGTGTTACGAACTAATTATATTTTCTCTAAGATATTTAGTCAAATTGTATACAATATTTTTTTATATCCAGATTTTAAGGACAAATATCATTACCAGCAAAAATACTTAGCTGATAAATCATAATTATGTGCATATATAATAGGAAAGAATTAGCAAATTTTCAAATTATGGGGTTTATTTGTCAAATTTGTCGCATATTTAGTGCGATTTTTTAGCCATTATCTTTGTCATGTGCTATAATGTAAATGTTATTATGACGGAGAGAGGATAATGTTATTCTGATGTGACAGCTGTCGCATTTGATGGAAAAGATCTGCTTGAAGTTAAAAAGCGTACACACTACGATAAGGTATTTGAAAAGGTAACTATAATACCCTTATTCTACGTAGGTGTATTTTGTTTTGTTAATGGAAAATTTAGGCGCTTTCGTTCTTCTGAGTTTTGTTTTTGTTCGTCTTGGTTTTCCTTATTGGAGGGGTATTAAGAAATCCGGCTGTTGTATGGATTGGTGATGAAGAGAACAAATTATTTTCAAATGTTGGCTTTAATTATGGATTATTTTCATATAATGGGCGGAAAATCTATGTAGAAAGCGGTGTTTGGTGATGTGGTTTTCAAAAGAGAAGGATACAGTTTTTAAGGAGTTGGAGGTAAATCCCGCAACTGGTCTTACCACTCAAGAAGCACAGGAGCGGCTGGAAAAGTACGGTATCAATAAACTGCAGGGAAAAGGGAAGAAAAGCTTGTTCAGACTTTTTCTTGAACAATTGCAGGATACTCTGATTTATGTCTTGTTAGCTGCATCTGTTATTACTGTTGTTATTGGAGAATATGCTGATACGGCAATTATTCTGATAGTAGTTGTTCTCAACGCAGTCGTTGGGGTAGCCCAGGAATATAAGGCCGGCAAAGCTGTTGAAGCTTTGCAAAGTATGACGACACCTCATGCAATTGTACGTCGTGATGGTGAGATTAAGGAAATCAGTTCAGAAGAAGTTGTACCTGGAGACATAGTTATTCTTGATGCAGGTCGCTTTGTACCTGCTGATTTACGTTTGTATGAAAGTGTCAACCTGCAAATAGAAGAATCTGCTCTTACTGGTGAGTCGGTTCCTTCAAATAAAGATGCAAAAGCGATACTTACCGCCGGTAAAACAGCTTTGGGCGATATGTGTAATATGGCTTTTATGTCCACTCTTGTTACTTATGGCAGAGGTGAAGGTGTAGTAACATCTACTGCGATGGAAACTGAAATGGGCAAAATAGCCAAAATTCTTGATGAAGATAATGATGACATGACGCCTTTGCAAAAACGTATGGACGAGCTCGGCAAAATGCTCAGCAAGTTGTGCGTCGGCATCTGCTTGCTTATGCTTGCCATTGCACTTATTCAAGGACGCGATGTTTTTGAAATGTTGTTGACTTCCATCAGCCTTGCTGTTGCTGCTATACCGGAAGGACTCGCAGCTATTGTTGCAATTGTTCTTGCTCTTGGTGTTACCAGAATGTCCAAAATCAATGCTATCGTTAAAAAGATGCCTGCTGTTGAAACTTTGGGTTCTGTAAGTATTATCTGCTCTGATAAAACCGGTACCCTTACTCAAAATAGAATGACCGTCGTTAAAACTTATACTTTATATAATATTAATGCAGTTGCGGAAGCAGAAATTGGACGGCAAGCTACGGGTGATGAACTCGAACTGGTTAAAACCATGGCGCTTTGCACAGATGCAACTTATGATAAGGGCGAAAGCACCGGTGATCCGACAGAAGTTGCGCTCGTTGTACTTGGCGATAAACACGGTGTTAAAAAATCTGAGCTCGCTGTTAAATATAAAAGGGTTGCGGAAAATCCTTTTGATTCTGACCGCAAGCTGATGTCTACCCTTAATGTTGAAGGTGACCATTATCGTGTAAATACCAAGGGTGCTATGGATCATCTCTTGAACATAGTCACACATGTGTTGTATAAGGGCGAAGTTATCCCGATGACTGATGAAATCAAAGCCAAATATATGGCAATTGAAAATCTGATGTCAGACGATGCACTCCGTGTTCTTGGTGCTGCTTACAAAGAAGTCGATTCTGTAATAGCCCCTGAAGAAATGGAAAAAGATTTGATCCTTATCGGTATGGTCGGTATGATTGACCCGCCGCGTCTGGAAGTAAAGGATTCTATCCATGAAGCACAGCAAGCTGGAATCACATTGATCATGATTACCGGTGACCATAAAAATACTGCTGTTGCAATTGCCAAAGAACTCGGTATTGCTCAATCTATTGACCAAAGTGTTACCGGTGCTGAAATTGATGAATTTACCGATGAAGAATTTGCGAAGAATATTGTTAAATATCGCGTATTCTCACGTGTATCGCCAGAACATAAAGTTAAAATTGTTCGCGCCTTTAAATCACATGGCAACATTGTATCAATGACAGGCGACGGCGTTAATGACGCACCTTCCTTGAAATTTGCCGATATCGGCGTAGCTATGGGCATCACAGGCACTGATGTTGCTAAGGGTGCTGCTGATATGATTTTGACTGATGATAATTTCACCACAATTGTTCACGCTATCGAAGAAGGACGTAATATTTATAACAACATCAAGAAGGCTGTAATCTTCCTCTTGTCATGCAATTTGGGCGAAGTTATTTCGATATTCGTTGCTATTCTGTTTGATATGCCTGTACCTTTGATTGCTACCCAAATTTTGTGGGTCAACTTGATTACAGACGCGTTGCCGGCACTTGCTTTGGGTGTAGATCCTGGCGATCATGATGTAATGAAGAGCAAACCAAGAGATCCTAAAGAGAGCTTCTTTGCTCATGGTGCTGGTTTCAGGGCAATTGTCGGTGGTGTATTGATCGGTATTTTGACCTTGGCTGCATTTTACTTTGGTTTGTCTGAGCATGGCTACAGCTTCTTCTCAGATGAAATTCCGGAAAAAGTATTGGAATACGCCAGAACAATGGCTTTCGTCGTTCTTGCTTCTTCTCAATTGTTCTATGCTTTGTCACTCAGACATGAAAGCAAATCTATCTTCCAAATAGGAATTTTCTCAAATATTTATTTGATTGGATCAATAATTGTAGGCTTAATTCTCCAAATGAGTGTAATAGAAATCGATTCGTTGGCTGCTATGTTCAAGTGTGTTGATTTAAATGCACATGACTGGGAAATGGTATTCGCTTTTGCGCTGATGCCTTTAGTTGTTAACGAAATTGAGAAATTAGTTACACGTATGATTAGTAAGTCTGATGAATAGTATATAAATTTACAGCATTTGAAAGACTGGCATTCGCCAGTCTTTTTTTTTGTAATGTCATTCTATGCTTTTGTGGAATAGATAAACAATCCATATGAACTTTTAGGCAATTATGTTTTTTCTAAAAACACAATATTTAGAGGATGTTCTATTATTATTCAAAAATATGTTAAAAAAATTACACTTTCTGAGATAGCAGAGCCATAAGTACTTTTGGGAGAAACAGTAAAGAGTTATGTACACTAAAAATACACAAGTATACCGTAATTTAAATACAAAGTTAAAAATATCAATAACAAACCCTTGATTTTATGCTAAAAATGTAATATACTTTTCACATAGCAATGAAATTGCTTTATTTTTTTTGTTATAGTGGTTTTAAAGAAGAAGGGGGAGTCTATTAAAATGAAAAAGGGATTCTTAAAGGCGGCCGCAGTTTCACTGATGACCGTAGTTTTAGCGGCATCTGTTGCCGGTTGTGGTGGTTCATCCAGTAAAGAAATTAAGATTGGTTTGCTGAATGAGATGACAGGCGGTAATGCAACTATTGGTACCGCGGCAGCAAATGGTGCTAAACTTGCAATCAAAGAGATTAATGCAAATGGTGGTCTATTAGGAAAGCAAATAAAAGCTGTTGTAGCAGATAATAAAAGCGAGCCATCAGAAGCAGCGAATGCTATGACTAAACTTTTAACACAAGATAAAGTGGTTGCCGTAACAGGAACTTTTTCCAGTTCCAACGCTATTGCAGCTGCAAGCGTAGCAGAGGCTAATAAGAGTCCTTATTTGGTAGCTGGTGCTACTAACCCTAAAGTAACTGTTGATGAGAAAACTAAGAATGTTAAGAAATATATTTATCGCGTTTGTTTCATTGATCCTTTCCAAGGAACTGTTGCAGCTAATTTTGCAGCTAAAGATTTAAAAGTTAAGAAAGCTGCTATGCTTGTAGATAATAGCAGTGATTACAGCAAAGGTTTGGCAGAATTCTTTGAAGCTGCTTTGGTAAAAGAAGGCGGCGAGATAGTTGCCAATGAAGCTTATCTGCAAAAGGATACTGACTTCAAAGCGACCTTGACAAAAATCAAAAGCAAGGGTGCAGAAGTGCTTTATGTACCAGGGTATTATGAAGAAGTTGGCAAGATTGTCAAACAAGCCCGTGAAATGGGAATAACAGTACCTATTATCGGAGCTGATGGCTGGGATTCTCCAAAATTGGTGGAAATTGCATCTGCCGCAGCTTTGAACAATACATATTTTACCAACCATTATTCTGTTGAAGATACTTCTCCAAAAGCGCAAGCCTTTGTAGAAGCCTATACCAAAGAATATGGACAAAAACCTGAAGCTTTGGCTGTTCTTGGCTATGATGCGGTTTATGTACTTGCTGATGC
>CAYLRW010000036.1:0-17574 GCA_964386405.1 uncultured Acidaminococcales bacterium
GGGATTTCCTTAAAAAAGTTATCCTGAAATGGGGGATATTTGTTGAAATTACCAGTGCTTAAAATCGGTAATTTAGTTGCCGAAGTGCCTATTGTACAAGGTGGAATGGCGATAAGACTTTCTACGGCTCGGTTAGCAGCTGCAGTTGCATCCGAAGGCGGCATAGGGTTGATTGCTGCATCCGGTATGAAATTTGATGAGTTGCGGAAAGAAATAAGATTAGCTAGAGAGTTGACTGGCGGTAAAGGAATCATTGGCATAAATGCTATGGTTGCTGCTCGTGAATTCTTGGGTTTGATTACGACTGCTGCTGAAGAGAAAGTAGATTTAATTGTAGCCGGCGCCGGTTTTTCAAGAGATATGTTTGCGGTAGGACGTAAATTTAATGTTGCAATCGTTCCTATCGTTTCCTCAGTAAAGCTAGCCAAAATAGCCGAGCAGCTTGGTGCTTCAGCTATCGTAGCTGAAGGAACAGAAGCCGGCGGGCATTTAGGAACACAGCAATCTATAAAAGAGATACTTCCCGAGATTGTGAAAGCAGTAAAAATACCGGTTATTGCAGCTGGTGGTGCTGTTACAGGTCAGGATGTTGCAGAATTGCTTAAACTTGGCGCCAGTGGTGTACAGATGGGCAGCCGTTTTGCCGCAAGTGAAGAATCAAATGGGGCAGATGAATTAAAACAATTTTATCTGAAAATGACTAAGGATGATGTTGTTCAGATTGATAGTCCTGTTGGATATAAAGGCCGCGCTATACGAAATCCCTTTGCACAATTATCCTTGGAAGGTAATGCACCAAAGCCTACTGAATGTGATGCTTGCCTTAAACATTGCACTAGATCATTTTGTATTATTCGTGCATTGACAAGGGCCCAGCAAGGTGATGTGGAAACCGGCCTTGTTTTTACCGGTGCAAATATGTGGAAAATTAAAGAAATTTTGCCGGTAAAAGAAATTTTTAGAAGACTAAAAGAAGAAATAGCTAAAATATAACCTTGAGGTGATTAATTTTGAAAAGACGAGTTGTTATAACTGGTGTAGGCCCTGTAACACCTATTGGTACAGGTAAAGAAATTTTTTGGAATAATTTGATTGCTGGTAAATCAGGCGTTGGTATTATTACCAGATTCGATCCTACTGATGTTGATGTTAAAATTGCCGGAGAAGTAAAAGACTTCGAATACGCAGATTACATGGACAAAAAAGAAGGCAAACGTATGGATCGCGTTACTCATTTTGCTGTTGCCGCTGCAAAGCTGGCAGTTGAGGATGCAAAACTTGATCTTGCTAGCATCAATCAGGTGCGTGCAGGCGTTTGCGTAGGCAGTGGTATTGGCGGCATTGAGACTTTTGTGGAACAGACCACGAAATATGTGGAAAAAGGTCCAAGCAAAATCAGTCCGTTCTTTATTCCTATGGAGATTCCAAATATGCCTGCAGGGCAAATTTCTATAGCATTAGGTTTCAAAGGACCTAATACTGCCATTGTTACAGCATGTGCGACTGGCACGAACTGTATTGGTGATGCATTCCGCACGATCCAATATGGTGATGCTGATATTATGATTGCCGGTGGTACAGAAGCAGCTATTTCTCCAGTTGCTGTCGCTGGTTTTGCTAATATGAAGGCTCTTTCTACTAATAATGAACATCCTGAAAAGGCCTCCTGCCCATTTGATAAAAAGCGCGAAGGCTTTGTTATGGGTGAAGGCGCCGGCGTGGTAGTTCTTGAAGAACTTGAACATGCAAAAGCACGCGGAGCTCATATTTATGCAGAGATTTGCGGCTATGGCATGACAGCTGATGCTTATCATATCACTGCTCCGGATCCAAGTGGCGAAATGCCTGCTGCATGTATGCAGGCTGCAGTAGATGATGCTGGTTTAAAACCGGAAGAAGTTGACTATATTAATGCACATGGCACTTCGACGCATCGCAATGATTTGAATGAAACACTTGCTGCCAAAAAGGTTTTTGGTGAGCATGCTTATAAAATGGCAATTAGTTCCAATAAATCTATGATGGGACATCTTTTAGGTGCTGCTGGTGGTGTTGAAGCTATTGCTACTGTCTTAACGATTGAAAACAGCGTAATTCCTCCGACCATTAACTATGAAGATCCTGATTTAGAAGAAGGTTTGGATCTTGACTATGTTCCTAATGTAGCACGTAAGTCTGAGGTCAATGTTGCAATTTCCAATAGCTTTGGCTTTGGTGGTCATAATGCAACAATTTTGTTTAAAAAATATAAAGATTAATTTAGATTAGAGTGATAAAAGGATGAATAAAGAGCGAAAAGAAGATTTACAGGATTTATGTCGGTCCTTAAAGATCGAAATGAACGATTTGTATCTGCTGAACACCGCTCTGACTCATACCTCTTACGCCCACGAATCAAAGTTGTTTCCTAAACCTACACACAGCGAACGTATTGAGTTCCTCGGTGATTCTGTTTTAGGCCTTGTTGTTAGCACATATATGTACAAAAGGTTTCCTAAAATGGATGAAGGAGAATTAACCAAACTTAGAGCCTATCTTGTTTGTGAGACTTCTTTGTCTAAATATGCAAGACAAATTGGTTTGGGAAAATATATTTTGCTGGGAAGAGGTGAGCTTCTTTCCGGTGGGCGTGATCGCAATTCCATTTTGGCTGATGCGTTTGAATCAGTTGTAGGGGCATACTATTTGGATCAGGGACTGGAAAAAGTTCAGAAATATCTTTTGGATATGATGAAGGAAGAGCTTGAGATGACAGCAAAGCACGGACTTTGCCGAGATTTCAAGACAAGGCTGCAGGAAATGGTTCAAAAAGATGGAGTTGTTGAAATAGTATATCAATTGGTTGGTGCTAAAGGTCCTGACCATGATAAAATTTTCGATACGACAGTGTTGATTAATGGGGTAGTAACAGGGGAAGGCAGCGGCAAATCAAAAAAAGAAGCCGAACAAAACGCGGCCAAGCAAGCTCTTTTAAAATTAGGCGAAAATCTTTAATAGTATTTAAGACAGTTGGCTGGCCAACTGTCTTTCTTTGTATATCAAAGGAGGATGCAGATGGGAAGGATTATACCAGTTTTTATTCCGCACGCTGGTTGCCCACACCAATGTATTTTTTGTAATCAAAAAAAGATCAGTGGTCAGACCGATGCGTCTTTCTTAAATGCCGAGAAACAAATTAATAAATATTTGCAATGGATCAAACCGTCACGAGAGAATGAGATTGCTTTTTATGGTGGTTCGTTTACAGGTCTTCCTTGGGAACTGCAAAAAAGGCTTTTGACATTGGCGGATAGCTATGTTGAACTTGGCACTATTGGATCTGTAAGGTTATCTACCAGACCTGATTATATTGATGATGGCATAGTTGAACTGCTTAAGCAACATCATGTTACTTTGGTTGAGCTGGGTGTGCAGTCTCTTGATAATAATGTATTGCTGATGGCAGAAAGAGGTCATTTGGCTGCTGATGTTGACAAGGCTGTGGCCTGCCTGAAAGCCCAAAACGTTGGAGTTGGCATACAACTCATGGTAGGTCTGCCTAAGCAAGATTGGCGAAGTTTAGCAGATACGGTGAAGAAGGTTGTAGCTTTTAAACCCGAAATAGCAAGAATATATCCACTTTTGGTAATAAAAGATACTCCTTTAGAAAAAATGTATCAAAATAAAGAATTTACTCCTCTAAGTTTGTCAGCTGCTGTGGCACAAGCGGCCTATGTCTATGAGCACCTTACCAGTAATGGCATTAAGGTAATACGTATTGGGTTGCAGGCTGATGAGGAATTATGCAAAGAGAATAACATTGTGGCGGGTCCATTTCACCCTGCTTTCGGGGAAATGGTCAAGTCTTTCCAATATCGCTGTTGGGTTGCAAAGCAGTTGGAAGAATTTGATAGCAACATCCCTGAAATCGCAATTAGTTATAACCCGAGAATTGCATCACAATTGAAGGGCATAAAAAAGTGCAATGAAACATTTTGGCAAAGAATAATAGGGAAACCAGGTATACAACTATTGGCGGAAGATTCTTTGCATGAAGCAGCGTTCAAGCTCAACATGTCCGCCGAATAGTCAGACGAGTTGTTTAATTCGTTTTCACATGTTAAAATCTAATACATAGAATTGATTAGGTCGGTGGTATTGTGCGCTTAAAAGCATTTGAAACATATGGATTCAAGTCATTTGCAGAGAGAACGGAAATTAATTTCGAAGATGGTATCACTGCCATTGTCGGCCCTAATGGAAGCGGCAAGAGCAATATTTCTGACGCTATTCGCTGGGTTCTTGGCGAACAAAGTGCAAAGTATTTGCGCGGTAACAAGATGGAAGATGTCATTTTTGCCGGAACAAGTAAACGTCGCGCCCTTGGCATGGCCGAAGTAAATCTTGTTTTTGACAATAGCGATCATAAGATACCTGCTGACTTTGATGAAATTAATATTTGCAGAAGAGTTTTTCGCAGCGGCGATAGTGAATATTACCTAAATAAGAAGCCATGTCGTTTGAAGGACATAGTTGATCTCTTTTCTGATACAGGGTTGGGCAGAGGCTCAATGTCGATAATTGGACAGAACCGCATTGATGAAATTTTAAATAGCCGCCCGGAAGAAAGGCGTGCATTATTTGAAGAAGCAGCAGGAATAGCCAAATATCGCTTGCGTAAAAAAGAGGCAACCCATCGCCTCGAAGAAACTGCTAATAATATTACCAGAATTTATGATATTAAGTCTGAGATCGAAGGACGGATAGAACCTTTGAGGTTGAGTGCGGATAAGACGCAAAAATACCTCAAGATGAGTGATGAGCTGAAGTCTTGTCGTGTTACCCAAGTCGTTCATAAGCTTGAAAATATAGAAGAAGTTAATGCAAAACTAGCTGCGAAAATAGCAGAGTTAAATAAACGAAATGAAGAAATAATTGTTGATGTCAATTTAAAAGAAAATAACGGTCTTATTCTGAAAACAGAATTGGATAAATTAAATGAAGAATTTGCAGAACTGCAAAATAGCATTGCAGAAAGAGAAACTCTTTTAGAAAAATTGCATGGTCAGGAAGCTGTACTGAGCGAACGTATCTTGCAAAGCCAAAAGTCGCAGGAAAGGCTGGCAGCACAAAAAGAACGTCTTGTACAGCAGCTTAGTGAAATTGAGAGCAATTTGAAAACAATTGCTGACAAATATGACGCACTTGAGATTGAGCAGCAGGCTGCTCAAAGTGCTGTTAATAAGCATGCGGCAGAGCAGGCAAACAAAGAAAAATCTATAGTGGACACAGAAGCAAGAATTGTTAATTATAAGTCTTCGGCTTTTGAAAGTATGCAGCAAATAGTTGATTTGCGCAATGAAATACGTTCATTGGAAACTGAGCAGGAAAACAGACAACGCAAGAGAGAACAATTAAAGAAAACTCTTGCTGATTTAGAAGAAGCATATAATTCCCTTTCCGAACGGCATGAAAACATTCTTAGTGAGCAGCAAAGTATTACGAACAGCATCAGCCTTGTACAAGAGCAGATGTCTCAGCTAGTTGCTCGAAATACCGCTGATCAAAAAACATTTGGTGAAGTAGTAAGAAAGCGCAACTCATTGAATGAAACACTATCATCTTTGCAGACCAGGGTTGACTTACTGGAAAACATGCAAAGAGTATATGATGGGTTTGGACGCAGCGTAAAAACATTATTATCATCTGAAAGCCCGTGGCGCAGTGGCATCGTCGGTGTTGTAGCAGAATTATTTCAAGTTCAGGCTTCTTATGTTGTAGCTATCGAAACAGCACTTGGTGGTGCGATGCAAAATTTGGTAACCAGAGATGTTACTACAGCCAAGCAGGCAATAGAATTCCTTAAAAGGACAAAAGAAGGCCGTGCAACTTTTCTGCCTCTGGATACTATCAGACCTACCGCTTTACGTAATGATGAAGCCGCTTTGGTTAAGCTGCCTGGTATCATTGGTGTTGCTGCGGAGCTTGTACAGTGCAAAGAAGAATTGTTGCCAGTCGCAAAATTCTTGCTGGGACGGGTATTAGTTGCTCAGAATATGGATGCGGCACTCAAGGCAGCAAAAGCTAATAATTACCGTCTGCGTATAGTCACGCTTGAAGGTGAAATACTAAACCCCGGTGGTTCTATTACTGGTGGCAGCGGCAGACATAAAGAATCTGGTTTCCTGTCTAGAAAAAATGAAATAATGCTAGCTAAGGAAAATGTTGATAATATTAACCGACAAATTTTGACTACGCAAGAAAGTATTGAAACTTGTGAAGCAATTGTTAAACAAAATAATGGCAAAATTGAAGAATTTAAAGCCTTGCTGCAAAAAAATAAGGTAAGACAGGCTGAACTTGCTGCCCATCTCGAAAGAGCAGAAGCTGAAATTGAACAGCATAAAGAAAACATAGCTCTTTATGAACAAGAGAAGAGACAACATTCGGAAGATTACCTCAATACAAGAAATAAACTACAAGAGCTCAAGCCAAATCTAGCTGTTTTAGAGCAAAAAGATTTGTCCACTAAAGAACTGGTTGATAAATTGCAACAGGAATTAACAGCGGAACAAAGAGCTTTGAATGTAATTAGGACTCATTACCAGAATGCCTGTATCACATTAGAGTCTGCCAAAGAAAGAACAAATCTTATATCGGAACGAATCAAGCAAATTGATGGTGATATTGCCAGGCTTCAATTAGAGATTTCCAATAATGATGCGGAAAATGAAAAAATGGTCCAAGTGGTGGCTGAAAGCGAACAAACCAAAGAGCAATTGGCAATTCGTCAAAAGGACCTTTTAGCCGAATTGAAGAATGATAATGGCGGTAAGGAAGATTTTACCAACAGAAGGTTAGCGATAGTTGAGAGACTTGCCCTTGCTGAAGGCGAATTAGAAGCGGCAAGGAAGGAATTTGCTGCAAGTACACAAAAATTACAT
Source organism: uncultured Acidaminococcales bacterium (assembly GCA_964386405.1). Taxonomy (GTDB): domain Bacteria; phylum Bacillota; class Negativicutes; order Acidaminococcales; family Acidaminococcaceae; genus RZYP01. The sequence goes on from CAYLRW010000036.1 coordinate 6,924, forward strand.
TTGGCAGAAATGGAAAAAGTAAAGCAGGAAACGGAATATGAAACTGCTTTAGAACAGATAGCAACTACCTACAACATTACTTTGGCAGAAGCAAAAGACAGTAGTTTGTTATTGGATTTATCTGATTCTGCTCTGAAAAAAATGGAAACAAGCTTGACGCATGCAATTGAGGAATTGGGGCCAATCAATGCTGGTGCTATCGAGGAATATAAAACAGTCAGTGAGCGGTATGAATTCCTGAATGCTCAATATAATGATTTGTATGAAGCGAAGGAGCGGCTTGAAGAAGTAATCAATGATATTAATACTAATATGTCCAGAAGATTCAAAGAATCATTGACAAAAATAAACGCGCATTTTGCTGAGACTTACAAAAATTTATTTGGCGGTGGTATGGCTAGCCTTGAACTCCAGAATCCTGATAATATCCTGGATTCTGGTATTGAAATAATTGTGCAGCCTCCCGGTAAAAAGTTGCAGAGTTTGTTTTTACTGTCCGGTGGTGAAAGAGCGCTTACGGTCATCGCGCTGCTCTTCGCCCTCTTATCTTATCAACCGGCACCGTTTTGTATTTTGGATGAAATAGATGCGGCGCTTGATGAGGCAAATATTGATCGCTTTTCCGCTTTTCTTGCAGATTATGCCAAGAAAACGCAATTTATTATTATAACTCACCGCAAAGGTGTCATGGAAGCAGCTGATGTCTTGCATGGCATAACTATGGAAGAATCTGGTGTTTCGAGATTACTATCAGTTAAGTTGGAAGAAAAGGGGTAAAACATGAGTTTTTTTGAAAAATTAAAAGATGGATTATCCAAAACAAGGAAGAACTTTACAGAGAAAATTGAGACTCTTGTTGGTTTATCAACAGAAGTTGACGAAGATTTTTTGGAAGAGTTAGAAATGGTTCTCATTGCCGGCGATGTTGGTGTCAAAACAACAGAAAAAATTATGAAAGCAGTTCGCGATGCTGCAAGAAGTCGCGAAATTAAATCGCCAGATGACGTTTTACCGTTTCTCAAAGCTTATGTTGCCAATTTATTGAGAGATGAAGGACAACGCATGCACTTAAGCGGTTCTCCAAGTGTTATATTGGTTGTTGGCGTTAACGGCGTCGGCAAAACTACAACAATCGGCAAACTGAGCAATTATTATCGTCTTATGGGTAATAAGGTCATGTTGGCAGCTGGCGATACTTTCAGGGCTGCCGCTGCCGAACAATTAAAAATATGGGCTGAAAGAGCCGAGTCTGATTTAATTTGTCACGCAGAAGGTGCAGATCCCGCAGCGGTAGTGTATGATGCGGTTAAGGCTGCAATTGCTCGTAAAGCCGATATACTTTTCATTGATACCGCAGGCCGTTTGCATAATAAATCCAACTTGATGAAAGAACTTGATAAAATTCACCGTGTTATACAGAGGGAAATTCCTGATGCGCCGCATGAGACTTTACTTGTTCTTGACGCTACAACAGGCCAAAATGCCATAACACAAGCAAAAATATTTACTGAGACCACTAATGTTACCGGCGTAGTTTTGACAAAACTTGATGGAACAGCAAAGGGTGGCGTAATAATCGCAATTAAGGAAGAACTTGGTCTATCAGTAAAATGGATAGGTGTGGGCGAAAGTATTATGGATTTCCGTCCATTTGAGCCTGATAAATTTGTGGAAGCTTTATTTAACAAATAATTTATAGTGACAAGGGAAAACACTTGACGGTGTTTTCCCTTTGTTGTATAATTACGCTTGTTAGTAATATTAATATTTTTGGTGAAAAGATGCAGGCAGATATAGGCTTTGAACAAAGAATGCGGTTTGTCCGTTTATATGATATTTATGGTGGTCTTTTGACTGACAAGCAGCAGAACTGTATGGAAATGCATTTTTATAATGACTTGTCGCTTTCAGAAATTGCCGACGAGTATGGAGTTTCCAGACAGGCTATTTATGATCTTATTAAAAGAGCGGGCCAGATTCTGGAGCGGTATGAGGACAGATTAAAGCTGCTGGAGCGTGACGAAGAAAATAGTGATATGCTTCTTCATGCAGAGGAATTGCTGACAGATTATATCAACGACCACAGCAAGGCAGCTAATTTAGAATTATTACAAACAATTTTACGCGAGCTAAATGGTAAAGGCAGGGCATAACGATGGCATTTGAAGGCTTGTCAGATAGATTACAGAATGCAATAAGAAAAATTCGTGGCAGTCAAAAAGTCACAGAAGATGATTTAAAGGAAACACTACGAGAAGTACGGATGGCTCTTTTAGAAGCAGACGTAAACTTCAAAGTCGTTAAAGATTTTATTGCCAAAATAAAAGAGCGGGCTATGGGTCAAGAAGTGCAGGCTAGTCTGACACCAGGTCAATTTATTATTAAAATAGTTAATGAAGAATTAACCGAGTTATTAGGCGGTACCCAAAGTAAACTGATGGTTGCCTCCAAGCCGCCGACTGTCATCATGCTTGTTGGTTTGCAAGGCGCTGGTAAAACTACTACCGCAGGCAAATTAGCTAACCATTTACGCAAAAATGGTAAAAAACCATTGTTAGTTGCCGGAGACGTTTACCGTCCGGCTGCAATTAAACAACTTCAGGTTCTTGGTGAGCAGTTGAATATACCTGTATTTTCTCTTGGAGATCAGGTTTCACCTGTGGAAATTGCCAAGCAGTCGATGAGCAAAGCATTTTCACTGGCATGTGATACCGTAATCATTGATACGGCCGGCCGCCTTCATATTAACGAGGAATTGATGGGTGAGCTTAAAGACATCAAGAATACAGTAAAGCCGCATGAAATACTGCTTGTTGTTGATGCAATGACAGGACAGGATGCAGTTACCGTTGCCGAAACGTTTAATAACGATCTGGGTATTGATGGTTTAATCGTCACCAAGCTTGATGGCGATGCCAGAGGTGGTGCTGTTTTATCAGTTAAGGCTGTTACCGGCAGACCAGTTAAATTCGTTGGTATGGGCGAGAAACTTGACGCCTTGGAACCTTTCCATCCTGACCGTATGGCTTCACGTATCTTGGGCATGGGCGATGTTTTGTCATTAATAGAGAAGGCTCAGGCTGTTTTTGATGCCGAAGATGCCGCCAAACTTGAAAAAAAGATGCGCAAAGAGGAGTTCACCCTCGAGCAATTCTTAGAGCAGATGCAGCAAGTCAAAAAGCTCGGCTCGTTAGAATCCATTCTTGGTATGCTACCCGGTATGGGCAATATAAGTCAAAAACTTAAAGATGCAAATGTTGATGAAAAAGAGTTGGATCGCGTTGAGGCAATAATAAGGTCTATGACTTTATCTGAGCGTAGAAATCCAAATATCATAAATGGCAGCAGACGCAAGAGAATTGCTACTGGCTCAGGCACAAGGGTGCAGGATGTCAATAAACTGCTGAAGAATTTTGAACAAAGTAAAAAAATGATGAAAAAAATCAAGGGAATGAACAAGTTTGCTTCAAAAGGAAGTTTTAAACTACCTTTTATGCAATAAATTATTTCGGTTAATTTAAGGAGGTGAAAATAGAAATGGCAGTTAAAATTCGTTTAAAACGTATGGGTGCTAAAAAGAACCCTTTCTTCCGTATTGTTGTAGCTGACGCTCGTGCTCCACGTGATGGCCGCTTTATTGAAAGCATCGGTTTTTATGATTCTACAGTACAACCTGCAGTAGTAAAAATTGATGAAGAAAAAGCATTGTCCTGGATGTCTAAAGGTGCACAACCTACTGATACTGTTAAATCCTTATTCAGCAAAGATGGTATTATTGCTAAATACGCTGAAGCAAAAGCTAAAAAAAGTGAGGCGTGATTGACATGAAAGAATTGGTAGAAATCATGGCCAAGTCTCTAGTGAATAATCCGTCCGCAGTAGTCGTGGAGGAGGAAACAACCGGTACTACAACGGTGCTTCGCCTCCATGTTGCTCCTGAGGATATGGGTAAAGTTATTGGCAAACAAGGTCGTATTGCTAAAGCAATCCGTGTTGTTTTAAAAGCAGTTGCGACGCGTGAAAATGTCAAAGTCGTCGTTGAGATTGTTTAAAAAGGATGGTTTAACATAATGGATAAAATGACCGTAAGAATGCCGGTTGCAATTAAAGCTAAGGTTACTGAGACTTTAAAAACGAAAATTATTGGAGATCTCCAAAAAAGAATACAACAAATTAGTCTGGAACTTGAACAATTTGAATTTACTGCAAAACGTGCTATTGTTGAGCAGGAAAATCAGGATGAAAGTTTAGTTGAAGCTTTGCAACAGCAAATTGAAGTTGAACGTTCAAAACGTATTGCAGCTAAACAAGAAACTGAAGCAAAACTTAAAAGAGCTGAGAAATTAGAATATGGCGCTGAAATTGGTCATGGTCAACTTGAAAGAACAGTTGATTTGGAAATCGGTACTGATCTTGATAAAATAATGGGTGCTGAAATTGTAACGGAAGACGGCAAAATTGTCGCCTTTAGAGCCTGATATCTTGGACAAGAGAATTGTTATTGGCGCCATTGTCGCCCCGCATGGTGTGCGGGGCGAATTTCGTGTAATGCCCCTGACCGAAAACCCCGATATGTTTCCAGCTTTAAAATATTTCTTTTTGGAAGACGGACGTAAACTGTCCGTTATTGCTGCACGTTTTCATAAGAACGTCTTTTTGGTTAAAGTAAGTGAAATTAATAGCATGGATGAGGCTGAATTGCTGCGCGGCAAGAAAGTGCTGATTGATACTGCGGATTTACCGCCTCTCAAGAAAGACCAGTTTTACGTTTCTGATTTAATTGGCTTCTCTGTTTATGACGAAGACAATTCTTTGCTTGGCAAACTTAAAGATGTTCTGGCTACCGGCAGCAATGATGTCTTCGTTGTAGGAAAAGCCGATGGCAGCGAGATACTGGTTCCTGCCTTGAAAGCGAATATCAAAGAAATTAATATGGCAGAAAAAAGCATTTTGGTTAAACTGCCGGAATGGGCTGAGTAGAAGTGAATTTTCTTTTTATTACTTTGTTCCCGGAATTTATTGAACAAGCAACCTCTTTCAGTATTATCAAGAGAGCGGTTGAACAGGGTTTATTGTCTGTTTCTTGCATAAATCCCCGTGACTTTACTCATGATAAGCATAAGACTGTTGATGACACCCCTTTCGGCGGTGGTGTTGGCATGGTTTTAAAAGTTGAACCTTTTGCCGCAGCGGTTAAAGAAGCAAAAAGGTTATTGCCAAATGCAGCTGTTATTGCGCTTTGCCCTGGCGGTAATACTTTAAATCAAAATATCGTTGAACGATTTGCTGAAGCTGATCGCGACTTGATTTTTTTATGCGGTCACTATGAAGGTTTTGATGAGAGAATATTTGCCTGGGTAGATGAGAAGGTATCAATTGGTGATTATGTACTGACAGGCGGAGAGCTTCCGGCTTTAGTAGTCATGGACGCTGTCGCACGTTATATACCGGGAGTATTAGGTAAAGAAGAAAGTGCTTCGGAGGAATCGTTCAGCGAAGGATTGCTTGAGTATCCCCAATATACAAGACCAGTTGTTTTTGAAGGGCTGGAGGTTCCGGAGGTATTGCGAGGCGGTAACCATGCGCTCATAAAAGAATGGCGCAGAAAGGAAGCCTTGCGTGCTACCTATAAGCACCGTCCTGATTTACTTACCAAAGCAGTTTTGAATAAAGACGACGGCAGATTGCTATTAGCTGTAATTAAAGAGACTAAAGGTGAAAACAATGGCTAATTTGTATCTTGGCTTAGTGCATTATCCAATATATAACAAGAATATGAAAGTTGTCGCCACCGCGGTTACTAATTTTGATATTCATGATATTTCACGTACGGCACGTACTTACGATGTTAAACGATACTTTTTGATTCATCCATTAGACGAACAGAAAAAAATTATTACTAAAATCACTGATTATTGGCAGAAAGGTTTTGGACAGGTGTATAATCCTGACCGCAGCAATGCCTTGGAGAGAGTTAATTATATTCCCAGCATTGAAGATGCTATTGATGCAATAGAAGAGATTGAAGGCGTTAGGCCTTTGACTATTACCACGGATGCAAGAAAATATGACAATACTGTTTCATATGGTTTTGTAAGGAATCTTCTCAAAGAAGGTTCACAGCCAATTCTTTTATTATTTGGCACAGGTTTTGGTATAGAAAAGAGTGTCATGAGCAGTTTTGACTATATTTTAGAACCAATATATGGAACATGCGACTATAATCATCTATGTGTAAGGTCTGCAGCAGCAATTATTATGGACCGCATTGCCGGTGAGCAATGGTGGCTAAAATAGTGTTGCTATGCGCTATTCTTTGTGATATAATACATGCGTATGTAAGACGGACGGTCCGCTGTTGATTTTGTTCATACATGAACGTCTATGATATTGAGGAGGAAATTATGAACATTATTGAAGTATTGGAACAAGAACAACTTCGTTCCGACATTCCGGATTTTCGTGCCGGAGACACTGTAAAAGTATTTGTTAAGGTTGTTGAAGGAACCAGGGAACGTGTTCAGTTGTTTGAAGGTGTCGTTATCGCTCGCAGCGGTGGCGGTGTGCGTGAAATGTTTACTGTACGTCGCATTTCTTCCGGCGTTGGTGTGGAAAGAACTTTCCCACTTCACTCACCAAGATTGGAAAAAATTGAAGTTGCTCGTCGCGGCATTGTTCGCAGAGCAAAGCTTTATTATCTGCGTAATCTTACCGGTAAAGCAGCTCGTATTAGAGAAAGACGCTAATCGGAATCTAAAGGGACTGTTTATCAGTCCCTTTTGTTATTTTAAGAAAAGAAAACTATTTAGCGTTACTGAGAGGAGCAAAGCAATATGAAGAAAAAATCTGATAATACCTGGCAGGACATTGTCAGTGATTGGCTATATTCAATTATCATTGCGGTTGTGCTGGCCTTCTGTATCAGAACCTTTATCGTCGAACCATATATGGTTTCCGGTCCATCCATGCTCCCTACACTAGAAAATGGTGAACGCTTGTTGGTTAACAAGTTTGTTTATTTTGTCAGTGAACCTAAGAGAGATGAAATAGTTATTTTCAAATATCCTATGGACGAAAGCAGAGATTTCATTAAAAGAGTAATTGCTGTAGGTGGCGATACTGTTGAGATTCGTGATGGGCAGGTCTATGTTAATGGCGTATTGAAGAAAGAGCCTTATATAAAAGAGCCTAACCATAGTACTTATCGCAAATCAGTTGTGCCTAAGGATCATATTTTTGTTTTAGGTGATAATCGCAATAATTCTGAAGACAGTCGCTACAGCGACGTGGGCTTCGTGCCATTAAAGTTAGTTAAAGGCAAGGCAAGCGTAATTTTCTGGCCGTTTGAAAAAGGCAGGACTTTACCTTGATGGCAGTGAGGGGAGGTAATGACTATGGACTTTAAGATTCAATGGTTTCCGGGCCATATGACAAAGGCAAAACGTATGATGGAAACACAGTTGAAATTGGTAGACGTAGTTATTGAAATGCTGGATGCCAGAATACCGCGTTCCAGTACAAACCCGATGTTGCTTGAAATGCTTGGAAATAAACCTAAACTTGTTGCCCTGAATAAGATTGATATGGCTGATCCGGTGAAAACTGACACTTGGCTGCAGATATTTAAAAATAACGGGTTAACTGTAGTAAAAGTTGATTGTGCTACTGGCAAAGGCGTTAAACAATTAATTAGTGCAGTTCAGGAAATTGCTAAACCGGTCAACGAGAAATGGGCTAAAAAAGGTGTAAAAAATCGGCCTATTCGTGTGATGATCGTCGGCGTTCCTAACGTTGGTAAATCGACGCTTATCAATCGCTTGGTTGGTAAAAATAAGGTTATTGCTGCCGACAGGCCTGGTGTCACGCGCGGACAGCAGTGGATTACTATTGCTAAAGGCTTGGAATTATTGGATACGCCAGGCGTTTTATGGCCAAAATTCGATGATCCGGAGATTGGTTTTTGTCTAGCTGTTACAGGCGCTATCAAAGAAGAAGTTTTTGATAGAGAACAGGCTGTTATGCTTTTGGTTGAAAGACTAAAAATTAATTATGGCAAGGAAATTTCTGAAAAATACGGTGCCGAAATATTGGAGACAGACTCTGTTGAAGATGTTTTGACGAAGATTGCGGCAGCACGAGGTTGTTTGAAAACGGGTGGTATACCAGATATCGAAAAAGTTATACAGTTGGTGTTGCGAGATTTCCGAACCGGACGTTTGGGGCGCTTTACACTGGATAATCCGGATAGAAAATAAACAGGACCATTTTGGCCCTGTTTTTTTATGAGGTGTTATACATGAATATAGCAGAAATCAAAAGAATATTGGCGCAAGAACCTTCGCAGGAAGAACTAACTTTAATTGCAAACGATGAGAGGCTAGGGGTGCAAAAACTTTATGCCGCCTATGAACGTAAAATAGAAGCAGCAATAAGAGAAAAAGAACGCTTTGACAAAATGCTTGCTTTTGAAAAAGAATATTGGCAGCAAGGAATAAAAAATGTGGCTGGTGTTGATGAAGCAGGACGCGGCCCTTTAGCTGGGCCTTTAGTTGTAGCATCGGTTATTTTACCTGAAAATGTATTTATCAGCGGATTAAATGACTCCAAACAATTGTCTGCTAAAGTGAGGGATCGTCTATATGATGAAGTATGCCAGAAGGCCATTTCAATAGTTTTGAATATAGTCTCCGTAGCCGAAATAGATCAATATAATATTTATCAAGCTACCAAGCTAAGTATGGAAAAGGTTATTGCGCATTTAAATCCGAAACCAGCGGTGGCTTTGGTTGATGCTATGCCGATTCATGCGGAGAATATGAAGATTGTTTCTTTAATTCATGGTGATGCGTTGAGTGCCTCCATTGCAGCCGCTTCTATTATTGCTAAGGTAACCAGGGACAGAATCATGCTTGAACTTGATAAAGAATATCCTGAATATGATTTTGCTTCTAACAAGGGATATGGCAGTCAAAAACACATGGAAGCAATTAAAAAATATGGTGCAACTCTTTGGCATCGCAGGTCTTATGAACCTATTAAGAGTTTGGCAGCAGAAATGTTATCTGTTGAGGTTGATGATAAAAGTCAACTGATAGTGCTGAAACAGCAATAAAGAAAGGAAGCGACCCTGATGCATGCCAGAGCAACTTTTGGGCAATGGGGTGAAGATGAGGCCTGCAAGCATTTAGAGTCTCACGATTATAAAATAATTTGCCGAAACTATCGCTGTAGAATGGGTGAAATTGATATAATTGCCAGTAAAAATGCGGAAATTGTTTTTGTTGAAGTAAAAACGCGCAAAACATTGAAGTTTGGTATTCCGGCAGAAGCTGTGACAAAAACCAAGCAAACAAAAATTCACGCAACAGCGTTACACTATTTACAGGATAATCATCAATATTTCAAAAAATTCAGCTTTGACGTTATTGAGATAGTGGTTGAGGGTGACAAATTCAGACTTAACCATATCCCAAATTGTTTTTAATATAAATTAGGTGGCGAATTCCATGTATGCAAAAACCTTCGGGGAGACTACATGCGGTATTAATGGTGAAGAAATAATTGTTGAGGTAGATATTTCCAATGGGTTACCGGCTTTTGAACTTGTTGGCCTGCCGGATACATCTGTAAGGGAATCAAGAGAGAGAGTAAGAGCAGCTCTCAAAAATTCTGGCTATAAGTTCCCGATGACAAGAATTACTGTCAATCTGGCACCGGCTGACTTTAAAAAAGACGGTTCGGGGCTGGATTTGCCAATAGCCATAGGCATTTTGTGTGGCAGCGGACAAATAAATGCCGAAGCCATTTCTGACAAGGTTTTTGTTGGTGAACTCGCGCTTGATGGCGGAATCAGGGAAGTAAGCGGTATTTTACCAATGATAATTAAAGCAAAGGAAGCTGGTAGAAAGGAAATATTTATTCCACCAGGCAACGCGGCAGAAGGTGAATTAGTTGACGGTATAGAGGTTTTTGCACCGGAATCGTTGACACAGCTCGCACTGCATTTAGAAAAAACAGAAATACTTGCAGCTTTGAGTAAAAGAAAGATGAGCATTGAAAGCAATTGTGTTTATAATGTTGATTTTTCTGATGTTCAAGGCCAACTTGTGGCAAAGAGGGCGCTGGAAATAGCTGCAGCCGGCGGACACAACGTACGGATGGTAGGAGCACCGGGCGCTGGTAAAACGATGCTTGCCAGAAGGCTGCCGACGATTTTGCCGCCGATGACCGAAGAAGAAGCGTTAGAAGTTACCAAAATATATAGCATTGCCGGTCTTTTGAACAGAAAACAAGGTCTGATTTTGGAGAGACCTTTTCGCAGTCCGCATCATACGATTTCACATAGTGCGCTAATCGGCGGTGGCAGCATCCCTAAACCTGGTGAAGTAACCTTAAGTCATAATGGTGTTTTGTTTTTGGATGAACTGCCAGAATTCTCGCGTATGGCACTGGAAGTATTAAGGCAGCCACTGGAAGATGGCTTTGTCACCATTAGCCGCGTACAAGCAACACTGACTTTCCCCGCAACGTTTATACTTGTCTCTGCCGAGAACCCATGTCCTTGCGGCTTTTTCGGAGAAGCAGATGGCGTTCATGAATGTTGTTGCCGCATCGGTGATATTGATCGGTATCATAAAAAGATTTCTGGCCC
>CAYLRW010000037.1:0-17353 GCA_964386405.1 uncultured Acidaminococcales bacterium
AAATATCAATAGCTGCATCGCCTGAAGGCGGTGCAGCTATTTTCTTTACTCTTTTGTTTTGTTTTTCAACGCACCTAACAGCCTTGCCCAGCTTTTTTGTACTGCACGCCAGGCTCCCGGCATCTCTGACAAGCGCCAACCGAGCAAAAGTCCAGCATCCCGATAAAGAACCCTGCTGTTGCTGCCATGCAGAAAAGCAATAATATCCTTATGTCCATAAATATCAAAATTCAAAATCTTCAAATGACGATACAAGTCTTTCATATATGTAAAAGTCTGTTTATCAAGCGTACCGATTTTAATGCTGCGGCGTACCATAACCATTACTTCGATGATTTTTCTCATCTCACGCGCGTTTTCCTCTTCAAGCATCTCATTGGTAAATTCAAACACCAACAGTTTTTTATGCCAGTCGCGGAAGCGGCAAAGCGAAAATTGTTCCAGCTGAATAAATTCGGCCCCCTGCCAATGGGAGTTTTCCGTCCACGCCAGCATTTTAAACATACCGCGTGCATAAAGCCCACTTTCAATCTGATTCTTGATTATCTGCATTATTTCCAATCGGCGTTCTTGCAAGCGCTCGGTCAAAACATTGTTTTTCAAAATAGTGCCGGTTTTCTTATAAACCTTATCCCACTGCCGCATAAATCTTTTCAAAACATAAAGCTGTTGCAGAGGGTCTACGATTTCAGCTAACAGATTATGAAAGTATTCATAGTCCTTCTGCTCAATCAATGGTTTAATAAAATTGACAACGGCACGCAGTCGTTTCACTCTGTTCAAAATTATCCGATCTGCATCTTCCAACCCAGTCGTATCCCGCAAAGCATTCTGCGCTTCAAGGATCACACCTATATCATAATAAATAAGTTTTTTAAACTCTGTTTCAACATTGCCTGTTCTGTCAATCTTAACGCCTTTTTCTTCAATATCCGCATAATCGCTGCCATTGGATAACAAATCAATGCCGCGTTTAAATTTACTGCGCGGTTCAATAAAGAGCGGAATTTCCATCGCCAAAGCTGCCACAAATTCAAACAGATCACCTTTGGTACCCTTTACTATTTCAAATTCTATTTCTTCAATTTTCTCTTTACTTTTACCAGCAACTATATTGCCTTTGTCAATGGCCATTTCGAGTAAGGTCTCCGGCGTTATTTGCAAAAGACGGATCTGCCTTTTGACCAATACCTTAAATAAAACCTGCAGCTCTTCTTCCGCCAGCAGTTTCTTCAAGTCAAGCTCTAAGCCCAGTTCAGCAAAACCTTCCAAAGTCGGTGCGGCTTCTCCGACCGGCACATTATATTCTTTTCTTTCTGAAAATCCACCTTGCGAAGCGTCATCAGTTTTGATAGTAGCAACATAACCAGCATCACTTTTGCGAATACGGTAGGCTATACCCTCATGAAAAAGTTTGTAGCTCGCGGTGTCATAATAATAATTTTCCAGTTCTTTCTCCTGCAGACTATCCGGCACCATTGCTGCTTTCAAAAGCGATGAATCCAATAGTTTTTTTAAACTTTCTTTGCTAGTAGAAAGCTTTATTTCCATCTCTGTCGTATTATCCAAAATATTCCACCCGCCTTTTTGAAAATATTCGTTCTAACCCCTGATATCGGTAAAAATGATCTTGGCTTCTTCTAAAGATAAAACCGTGGGTTCCAGATTGCGTAAATCTTCTACCCGCCAGCCTTGTTTCTGCTCTGCAAGCTTGCACAAAGCTTCCTCTAAATCATTCGCAGCGACAATAGCAATCGCATCAAGGTAAAACTCCTGATTTACGCATGGTTCCTGAATCATGCTATGACTATGGAAAGTTCTGTTATGCCGCCATAAGTAAATGTTCATATCCGTTCCTCTCTTTCTACAGCCGCCGGTGCTCGTCGCTTAAATACCACCACAAAAGCGGTATGCCAAAGGCAATGACAGTAACCAAGATTGCAGCCGGAATTCCCATTGTTTTGCCCACAAATGAATCCGCAAGAAAATTATAAGCAATAGCACCTGGCAGCATACCAAGAACGGTAGCAGCTGCATAAGGTGTGTATTTCATGCTGCTGCCGCCAGCTACAACACTGACCGGATCATAGGGGAAGATGGGCACCGTTCTTAACCATAGCATGCGTGTAAAACCTTTGTCGCCAGAAAGATAGTTATCCAGTCTTTTACCCCAATTCCCGCCGAAACGTCTGAGCAGGCTTTGTTCATTTCCAAACAGCCTCGCTGACCAGAAACAGACACTCGCATTAGCCAAACCACCTAACAGCAGATAAATTATTCCCCACCAAGGACCGAATAAGATGCCGGCACTGAGATTCAAAAGCAGGCTGGGGAAAAACAGGAAAGGTCTGGCAGCATAAAGTGCTATGTAGACCAGCGGGCCGAAAGAACCAAACCTTGCAACCCACTGACGCACATCATCAACTGACTGAGGACGAAATACCCAAGATGACGTATGAAGAAGATACAAGAAAGCAATAAAAAAGATAAAACCAGACAAAATCTTTTTATGCTCTAAAACAATTTTAATTTTTTGCTGCAAATTCGCCACCTGATATTTAAGCCCTTCTTTTTCTAATATCTTATTATTTTTTCTGCAAAGTTGCAATAAAAAGCGGCTTCGCTTTCACGAAACCGCCATAAGTTTGTTATTTCTTTTTCTTACCAAGATAGGCTTCTCTGATTTGAGGGTTCTCCAGCAATTCTTTGCCGGTACCTTCCATCGTAATTCTGCCTGTTTCCAAAACATAAGCCCAGTCTGCAATTTTCAAAGCCATATTGGCATTTTGCTCAATCAACAAAATTGTCATGCCTTTGGCATTGATTTCCTGAATAATACGGAAAATGTCCTTAATAACCAACGGTGCCAGACCGAGGGAAGGTTCGTCCATCATGATCAGCTTCGGTCTGCACATCAAAGCTCTGCCGACAGCCAACATCTGCTGTTCACCGCCGGAAAGTGTTCCCGCCAATTGCCAGTTGCGTTCTTTTAGCCTTGGGAATAGACTATAGATCCATTCAATGTCTTTTTCGATCTCGGCCTTATCATTACGCATATACGCACCGATTTTCAGGTTTTCCAGCACAGTGAGATTCGAAAAAACACGGCGTCCTTCCGGAACCAAGGTAATACCTGTTGTGACTATTTTTTGCGAATTAAGAGCAGTAATTTCTTTTTCATTATAAGAAATCTTGCCTGACTCCGGTTTAACCAAGCCGATGATTGTTCGCAGCAAGGTACTCTTACCGGCACCATTAGCGCCAATCAAAGTAATAATCTTGCCTTCCGGAACATTAAGCGAGATGCCTTTGAGAGCTTCGATGCCGCCATAGGAAACTACAAGATTTTCAACTTTAAGCATCTTCTTCCACCCCCAAATAAGCTGCAATAACACGCTCATTATTCTGAATTTCCAAAGGCGTACCGCTGGCAATCGTCTGGCCAAAGTCCAAAACGTAGATGCGGTCAGAAATGCCCATGACCAAATCCATATGATGCTCAATCATAAAGATAGTCAGATTATATTCGTCACGAATCTGACTGATAAAATCAGTGAGTTCATCTGTTTCCTTTGGATTCATACCGGCGGCCGGCTCATCGAGTAAAAGCAGTCTTGGATTAGTTGCCAAGGCACGGACAATTTCCAAATGTCTTTGCTGTCCATATGGCAGGGAGAAAGCCTGCTCATCACGCAAGTCCCACAAGTTTACTTTTTTCAAAAGCTCTTCAACCTCGGCTTCCGCCTGACGTTGTTCAGCATTATAATGCGGCAGATGCAGCGCGGCAGACATAAAGTCCGCTTTCAAATGCAAATGTTTGGCAATCATAACGTTCTCGTAAACAGAAAGCTCCTTGAACAAACGAATATTCTGGAAAGTACGGGCTATCCCTAATTTTGCAATTGCGCTAGGCTTTTTGCCGGTTATTTTGATATCTTTTCCTGCGGCATCAGTATAAATTACATTGCCGCTGGTTGGAGTGTAAACTCCTGTTATCATATTAAAGGCTGTAGTCTTACCAGCGCCATTAGGCCCGATAAGTGCTACTATTTCATGTTCATTGATATCTATTTGCAGGTTATTAACGGCAACAACGCCGCCAAAACGCATCGTTATACCGTCAGTTCTTAAAATTGTCATGCTTTACGCGCTCCTTTCCGTCCGAAAAAACTGAAAGGGTTCTTGCAGAATGCAATAAATTTGTCCCAGGTAAACTCTCTGGTACCCATGATACCGTGTCGCCAGAAAAGAACAAGCACCATCAGCAAGACGGAGAAAATAACCATGCGGAAGCCTGGTCTGAAAAGTGGAATAGACATACCGAACAGATCAAGCGGTTCGTCGAAAACGCGCAGGAACTCAAGACCGGCTGTAACAAGTATAGCACCAATCATGCTGCCGGTAATACTGCCCATGCCGCCAAGGACGATAATCAAAAGGAAGTTATAAGTCAAAGTAAACAAGAAGTTCTTCGGATCAACAGTGCCCAATAAAGCACCGTAAAGACCGCCGCCGATACCAGCAAAAAAAGCACTGATCATGAAAGCCAGGCATTTGTGTTTAAACAAATCGATACCCATGGCTTCAGCAGCTATCTCGTCCTCCCTGATGGCTTTAAAAGCCCTGCCATAGGAAGAATTGATCAAAGCAGTGATAAAGATGAAAATTGCTGCAGTAAAAACAAAAATATATCTTACATCATTAAGCGGTGGAATATCTTTGATACCAAGAGCGCCATTGGTAATAGTCTGAGCGTTGGTAATGACAATGCGGATTATTTCCGAAAAGCCAAGCGTTGCCACTGCCAGATAGTCACCACGCAGTCTGAGTACAGGCGTTCCAATCAAAAACGCTACCAAAGCTGCCAATAAGCCGCCGACAAGCAGTGCCAGCCAAAGCGGCATATAGATATCCGCAATCAGAGGATTCATCGGCGCCGCATAAAAGACGGCCGGACGCAGTGCAACAGGTACTGTAAAAATACCCACAACGTAGGCACCAATCGCCATAAACCCAGCCTGACCGAGTGAAAATTGGCCGGTGAAACCATTAGTAAGATTCATTGAGAGACCAATAATAGCATAAACCATGCACAGATTGACTACTCTGCGGATGTAAGAGTCAGTTTCAAAATTAACATACCAGGCAAGAGCAAAAAATGCTGCCAATAATATAATTGTAAGTACCAAATTCTTCTTATTCGCCATGATCACACCTTCTCCGTTGTTTTCTCGCCCAGAAGGCCTGTAGGCTTATAAAACAGTATGACAATCAAAACGATAAAGGCAAAAGCATCGCGATAGCCAGATAGTTGTGGGAAGAAAGCGACAATCAGAATTTCGCCGAGTCCCAGAATGAAGCCGCCGAGAACTGCTCCCTTAATATTACCAATACCACCGATAACTGCAGCAATGAAACACTTCAGGCCAGGCATTACGCCTAAAAGTGGTGTGATGCCCGGATACCGTACGCCCCACATGATAGCACCGATAGCTGCCAGAATAGAACCGATAGCAAAGGTGATAGAAATGACATTATCAATATTAATGCCCATGACACGCGCTATTTCGTAGTCCTTGGAGACGGCACGCATGGACATGCCAATCTTGGTATGATTAACAATATGCAGAAGAACAAAAAGACAAAGCATAGTTACCGCTGGGATAACCAAGCTGATTGCCTGCACCTGCACACCAGCGATATCAATATTTTGTGACAACAATTCAATATTAGGAAAACGCAAAGGCCTGCCGCTAAAAAGATAGTTAGCCAAATTTTCCAGCAGGAAGGATGCGCCGATAGCCGAAATCAGAACAGAATTTTTAGGAGCATCACGCAAAGGGCGGTAAGCCGCGCGCTCTATAACGACACCCAAAAGTGCCGTTGCAATAATAACTCCGACAAAGGTAAGATACCAGGGTATGTTAAAGACGGTAATACCGAAGAAAGCAAAATAACAAGCCATCATAACGATATCACCATGGGCAAAGTTAATCATCAGCAGGATACCATAAACCATCGTATAGCCGATGGCAATCATGGCATAAAGGCTGCCTAATGATATGCCGTTAACCATATGCTGCGCAAAACTTGCGAAGGACATATTTGTAATTGCTTGGAAAAATTCCATTATTTACACCACCATACATATTTGAAAAAAGAATTGCTTCCTTCCCTTGGGAAGGAAGCACAAGAAACAATCGGGACAAAAGAATATTTATTTCACATCAACAAAATCAAGATATTTAAACTTGCCATCTTGGACAGTTTTAATGATAGCTGCTTTGATAGCATTGCGATTTTCGTCAAGTGTAGTTTTGCCGGTAGTCGTTTCCAAATCTTTGGTTTGAGCTATGGCATCACGAATCTTCACGGAATCAGTAGTAGTATTGGCACGTTTAATACCATCAATAGCAATCAGGTAAGCATCATATGCCAAAGCGGTCAAAGCAGATGGTTCGCCTTTATATTCCTTCACATAAGCATCAAGGAATTTCTTAGCTTCGTCAGTTGTTGCTTTTTCACGGTCAAAAGCAGTAGACAATCTTACGCCTTCAACATCTTTGCCACCAACATCAATAAACTCCTGAGTTTCCCAGGTATCGCCACCGTAGAAAGGAGCTTCTAAGCCAAGTTGACGAGCTTGTTTGATGAGCAATGCAGACTCAGTAAAGTTACCAGGTGCAAATACAACATCCGGATTTTTAGCTTTAATATTAGTTAAAATAGCGGAGAAGTCTTTATCACCAGTTTGGTAGTTGGCAACTTCAATTACGCTGTCAGGATTTCCTGTCAATTTAATAAATGCTTCTTTAAAGAACTTAGCCAGACCTACAGCATAGTCATTGGATACTTCCTGAATAATAGCTACTTTTCTAGCACCATTTTTGTAAGCATAGTTAGCCATAACTGTTCCTTGGAACGGATCAATGAAGCACGCACGGAAGTAATATTCGTTGTTAGCAGTAACCTGTGGGTTAGTGCAGCTTGTTCCAATGGTTGGAATCTTGTTTTCCTTTACTATATTGCCAGCAGCCATAGCCAGTGAAGAACCATAGGTACCGATGATTACCTTAACCTTATCCTTTTCAATCAGACGGGCAGCTACGGAAGCAGCCTCAGCCTTGTCAGACTTGTTATCAGCTATAACAAGTTCAACTTTTTTGCCAAGAACTTCAGGATGTAATTTGTTGGCTAATTTGATACCGCGTAATTCTAATTCGCCGCCAGCTGCGTTATCCCCTGTCAGTGGCTCGAATACACCGATTTTGATTACGTCGGATTTTGCGGCATCCTTCTTCTCGCCACCGCAACCGGCTAACATACCGACTGCAAATGTTGAGGCCAATAAAACTGATAGAATCTTTTTCACAACTATCTTCCCCTTTATTGTTTTTTTGTAATGCACACATCTCTAATCGCTCATTATTATAGCACGCTGTTAAAAGCATTACAATATTACAAAAAAGTCACAAATAGTTACACTTATAAACACGCTATTTTGACAAAACTGTATATATGTCATTTTTCAGTAGTGTTTATAGCATGGGCATTTAATGTTTTTGTCTTTGTGCGCGAGACATTGTGAAAAACATTTTCTTTTCAAGTCCTCAATACGTGGACATATATTTTCCAAGAATTTACAGAAAATTATTCTGATTTTTTATTTGTCCCACGCATTTCACGTACATAATCAGTAATAAGACGCGTTCGCTCCTCAAAGGTAACCAAACCTGTCTTCATATTTTTTTCTAAGAACGGCAAAAGCCGTTCAAGTTTAGCCTTTTGATCTATAATCTCCAGTACTATCGGCAAATTTGACGGTTCTGAAAACCTGATCAGCGGTCTTCTTTCAAGGCCACGAGCTTCAGTGGCATAGCCTTCAATACATTTGAAAACTGTGGCACCCGCAATTTCCAGTCGCCTTGCCTCCTTGATGATAGCATTGAAAAGAGGTTTATCATGGTAATAAACGTCCTCAGCAGTGTAAATCTTCAAAACCCAAATGTATTCAAATTCTATTGTCATGAATCATCACCCGCTTTCATTTTCTTATACTTACTTAGATTCTATCACACCCAAGGAATTTATGAGAAAATTTCAGCAAATTATTGTCACAGGACCTCATTTAAGCTGCCTGTTCGATAACCCTTGATATCAACAGCCGTATAAGAAAAACCTATTTTAGCAAAAGCTTCTGCTATTTTCATGCGCAAATCATGATCTAAAAGCAAGGAAATAGCTTCTTCCGGTACTTCGATCCTGGCAAGCTTATCATGACAGCGGACCCGCATTTGTTTAAAACCAGCTGCCATCAGAACCAGCTCTGCTTTTTCGATCATTGCCAGTTTCTCTTTCGTTATTGGTTCGCCATAAGGAATACGCGAAGCCAAACAAGCAAAAGAGGGTTTATCCCAAGTTGGCAGGTTGAGCATCTGCGACAAAGCTCTTATCTCAGTCTTTGTCAATTGCGCTATTCGCAAAGGGCTTTTTATTTCTAGTTCTGCAAGTGCTTGCAGGCCTGGCCTATAATCACCTTCATCATCCAGATTCGAGCCATCGACAACCTGCTGTATCCCCATTTTTTCAGCCAAAGCCTTAATTTGTGTAAACAAGGCTTTTTTGCAAAGATAGCATCTATTCGGAGGATTTGCCGCTACACCCGGAATGCTGAGTTCATCAACCCTGATGAATTCATGATGAATGCCTAAAGTTGACGTCAAAAGCTTTGCCTCTGTGATTTCATGCTCCGGCACAAAAGCTGAAAGCAGCGTAACAGCAATTACCTTCTCCCCCAAGGCCTCTTTCGCTGCTGCCAGCAAAAAGGTAGAATCGACACCACCGGAATACGCTACCGCCAAGCTATCGAAGCCTTGCAAATACTTCTTTAAATCTTCATATTTATCCTTAAGCTGTTTGGTCATTTTGGGGTTTCCTTCTTTTCTTGCGCCAGAATATGAGACCTGCGCCTAGTGCTGCAATCAGCAAGCCGCCGGCTTTATAAGGATTAAGATAAGTAACTTGTGCCGACAATTCGTTATCTTCACCCAGAACCAGATCCCAAACTAAAGTTTTGCCGCCATCCGGGCTAGTAGTTGCATTGCTTGTGTCTGCGGCTGTAGGCAGTTTAAGGACAAAGCGCAGGCTAACCTGTTGCAGCAGGTTCTTAACAACCCATTGGCTTTCTTTTGTTTCATCCTTTTTATTCGCACGTAAGTCAAGATGAGTATTTACTGCTACTGTATCGAACAACAATCCCTGTTTATAGACTACCGCAGTCGTTTTGCCTTCGCCTTCAGCGCTCTTTGCAAGATCGCCCTGTGTCTTATTCTTACTCTTATTCAATTCAAAACCACGCACAATTTTCGTCTTATTCAGCTCATCCAGGCTATTAAAATGTTTTTTGGCAATAAACCCCTGCATTTTGTCTTCCGTAATATTTTCTACCAGAAAACCGTCGTTGCTGAAATCCTCTTTGACCGGCGTGAGTTGAGAGGCCACAAGCGGCAGAGCAACAACCTTACATTCAATATTAGCCGAACCGAACCTCGACAATTCCATCACAACTTCGCCCTTCGCACAACCTGCGAGTGCAACAGTCAAAAATAAGAAGCTGAACAGCAATAGTATTTTTTTCATTATATTCCTCTCACCTCTTACGACTTACCATGTCAATCAATGCCTGCTCACGTAAGGCTGTTTTTAAAATCTTGCCAGTCGAATTCTTTGGCAGCTGTGCACAGAAAAAGAATTCACGCGGCACTTTGTAAACTGCAAGTCTCTCCATCAGATATTTTCTGAGTGCTTTTTTATCAAGGTCGGCACCTTCTGTTAAAACTATATAAGTACAGACAGCCTGACCGCGTAATTTATCAGGAATACCAATTACTGCAGCTTCCTCAATCAAGGGGTGGGCATAAAGAGCTTCTTCGATTTCCCGTGGATAGATATTTTCACCGCTGGAAATTATCATATCCTTTAAACGATCAACAATGAAAATATAGCCATCTTCATCTTTATAAGCTAAATCACCCGTATGCAGCCAGCCTCCGCGCAGCGCATTAGCTGTTTCGTCAGGCAAATTGAGATAGCCAAGCATGACATTGTCCCCGCTTACGCATAGTTCGCCCACTTCGCCCCGCTTCATTTCTTGCCCATCTTCATCCTGAATCATAACGGTAACACCCGGCAAAGCTGGCCCAATAGAACCTACTTTTACCTTGGAAGCCGGATTAACACTGACAACCGGCGAAGCTTCAGATAAACCGTAGCCTTCCAGCACAGGCTTGCCGAATTTTTTTCTGAAGCCTTCTGCCAATACCTGTGGCAAGGGAGCACCGCCACTGATAAAACACCTTATATTGGCAAGTTCTTCCGCTTCAGCACCCTTGAAAAACAATTGGATCATGGTCGGTACCCCGGCAAAGAAATTCACATCATGTTTAGTAATCAAACCCATTGTATCCTTGAAAATATAGGTCTCCTGAATTACTATGCAGGCACCATGGAACAAAGGCCCACTGACTGAAACCGTCCAGGCAAAACAGTGATACATCGGCAATACACA
This sequence comes from uncultured Acidaminococcales bacterium, assembly GCA_964386405.1. Lineage (GTDB taxonomy): Bacteria > Bacillota > Negativicutes > Acidaminococcales > Acidaminococcaceae > RZYP01. Next base: position 10,568 of record CAYLRW010000037.1, read on the forward strand.
TAGGCCGATATCTTCAGAACTCATAGTAATTACGGTGGTAAATTCCCTGGTGTTGGCTACCAGGTTCTTGTGACTAAGCATCGCCCCTTTGGGTTTACCAGTTGTTCCGGAAGTATAAATGATCGTACAGTTATCATCTTCATGCATTTCATAATTTATGAACTCATGCTCTACTGCTTCTTCCATATCGACAAAATCGTATTGAATAAGGCCAGTATAAGCAATTTCCTGCAAAGCTTCTGCCAGGTCTATTTTTTGGCGCACAATCATTAATTTTAGACCGGCATCTTTTACTATATAAGCAATTTCCCGGGGAGCCAGTTGGAAATTGAACGGTACCACAACCCCGCCAGCTCTGATTATCGCAAAATACGAAATAACAAAGTCTGCACAATTTTTGCTTAATAACCCGACTCTGTCACCTTTTACCAGTCCTTTGGCCTGCAAAAAATTAGCTCTGCGTTCAATACTTTCTCTTAACTGTCCATAGCTCATTTTCTGTTCTTTGAAAATTAGTGCCGTCCGCATTTCGGGATGGCCGGCCAAAATTTCATAGTATAACATAAATGTTTTTCTCCCTCTCAAAGTAAATTCGTAAATATGTTCTTTACATATTATACAAGATTCTCTTTTTTAATGTACTTTTTTCTCTCGCTCGTTGTAACCACTTGCGCTCTAATTAATTTTTCTGTAAGATGAAAATAAAAATACCTACAAAGGAGCAGCAAATTTATGAAAGAACTACAAACAGGTCTGACCGCAACAGTCAGCGAGACTGTTCTCTACACTAATACAGCCTCTGCCTTGGGCAGCGGTCTTTTAGATGTTTATGCCACACCGGCGATGGTTGCTTTGATGGAAAAGGCTGCCGTTACTGCTATTCAGCCTTTTCTCGAAGAAGCGGAAGGCAGCGTCGGCATCAAAATGAATATTTCGCATGACAGTGCAACCTTGCCCGGCAAACTTGTCAGCGCTACTGCTGAGCTGACCGCCATTGATGGCAGACGTCTCGTCTTTAAAGTCAGTGCCAAAGATGAGTATGGTACTATCGGTCAGGGAGTACATGAAAGATTTATCATCAACAACGAAAAATTCCTCGCCAAACTGAAAAGCAAATAGCAAAACGGTGTTGCCAAAAGGCAACACCGTTTTATTCTATATTATCTTAATATGCTCTTTAAAAAGGCTTTTAAGCGCTCGTTTTTAGGATTACCAAAAAGCTCTTCCGGCGTGCCTTGTTCCTGCACAATGCCATCAGCCATAAAGATAACCTTAGTAGCAACTTCACGGGCAAAACCCATTTCATGAGTAACAACGATCATCGTCATATTCTCTTCGGCGAGATTACGCATCGTCTTCAAAACTTCACCAGTCAGTTCCGGATCCAGAGAAGATGTTGGTTCGTCAAAAAGCATAATATCAGGATTCATGGCAAGCGCTCTGGCAATAGCCACCCTTTGCTGCTGGCCGCCGGATAACCTTGTCGGATAAACATCTTTTTTCTCCGCCAGACCAACCTTCGCCAATAATTCTTCAGCAACAGGCAGAATTTCTTCACGCTTCATTTTTTTCACAATCAGCGGTGCTTCCAGTAAATTTTCCAGAACAGTCATATGCGGGAACAGATTGAACTGTTGAAAAACCATGCCCATCTTGCCGCAAATACTTCTGGCTGTGGGATCATCCACATACTTGCCATTTTTTACCAGATACTCATCTTCAATGGCGATGGAGCCGCCATCAACCGTTTCGAGACGATTCAAGCAGCGCAGCAAAGTACTCTTACCGGAACCGGAAGGGCCGATAATAGCGACAACTTCACCCCGCTTCAGTTCAAGACTGATATCCTTCAATACCTGCAAGTCGCCAAAGTTTTTTTGGACATTTTCCATTTTTACCATTGTTTCGATCATCACGGCACCTCCTATTCCTCATACCTGGCGTAATGTTTTTCCAGCCAATTGAAAACTCTTGTTACCACAAAAGTCATGACCAGATAAAAGACACCGGCAATCACAAAAGGAGTCATGTCAAATTCACGCTGCACAATGGTACGTGCTGCCCGCAAAAGATCATTCATTGCCAAAACATATACTAAGGAAGTATCCTTGACCAAAGTAATTGTTTCATTGCCAACCGGCGGCAAAACACGTTTCACCATTTGCGGCACAATAATTCTCCGCATGGTCTGCACATAAGTAAAACCCAGAGCTCTGGCAGCTTCGTACTGGCCTTTGGGTATTGATTGGATGCCTGCGCGGAAGATTTCCGCAAAATAAGCAGCGTAATTCAAAACAAAGGCAAGAACAGCCGCAGCAACATCCGGCAGTAGAATACCAAAGGTCGGCAAAGCAAAATAGACAAACAACAACTGCAGCATCAGCGGTGTACCGCGCATGATCCAATTATATACTTCAACAAATTTGCCTAAAGGCTTAATTTTTGAAATACGCGCCAATGCCAATAACAAACCCAAAGGCACTGACAGTAACAGCGTAATGGCAAACAGTTGAATGGTAACAATACTGCCTTCCGCCAATGGGTATATCATTGTAAGTATCTTTTCCATATAGTTCACACCTATCCGATTTTTTCACACACGCGTATATTATATGCGAAAAATAAGGCCAATGGCAAGCCATTGGCCTCCTTAGCTAATTTATTTAACGATATCTGCTCCAAACCATTGTTTGGAAATCTTAGCACTGGTGCCGTCTTTTTTCATTTCGTCCAAAACTTTCTGGATGTCGCCTTGCAATGCTTTGTCATCCAGACGGAAACCAATCCCGAAGTTACCGATAGGTCCTACTGGTTTTTCCAAAGCAATGAATTTACCTGGTTTCTTTTCCATGTAGTAACGGCCAACGATTTCGTCGGTTATGATCGCGTCTACACGGCCGGCTTCCATATCCATCATAGCAGCGATGCAATCAGGATATTTTTTTACTTCTTTCAAAGTTCCTGCAAAAGCCTTGTCATTTTCCAAGTTTTGTTCAGCGGTACTTGCGCTTTGGATACCGATTACTTTACCAGCCAGATCTGCTTGTCCTTTGACAGGGGAGCCTGCAGGTACGAAAATCAGTTGTTTAGCTTCCATATAAGGATTGCTGAAGAGCATGTTCTTTTTGCGTTCATCAGTAATATTCAGACCGTTCCAGATGACATCAATACGACCGCTTTTGAGTTCAGCTTCTTTACTGGACCAGTCAATTGGTTTGAATTCTACAGGACGGCCAAGTCTTTTGGCAGCTTCCTTAGCCATGTCGATATCAAAACCGACAATTTCATTCTTCTCATTTTTGAAGCCCATCGGTGGGAAGTTGTCATCCAAACCTACGACAATTTTCTTGCCGGCTTCTTTTTTAGTTGCTGCTTTATCGCCGCCGCAGCCAGCAACAAAAGCAGACGCCACTACGAAAGTTAACATCAATGCTAAAAACTTTTTCATTCAGGAAAAACCCCTCTCTCTTTGTATTGAGCTTATTATACTTTAGCACGTTAAATTTGTAAATAGGGAAAATGTTGTTTTTTTACAAACATTTTGCAGGATTTTTCTAACACTTTACGAATAGTATAAAAACATATTCCTCAACTACAGCTAAATTCCTTATATTTAAGGAATAATTGAAAGGATTGATTATATGCCAATTTTTAAAGAAAAAAACACTATGGTCGCTGAGAACAGGTTCGGCGGTAACGGCAGCGTTGTGACAACTCATGTTCTGGACGAAGAATTATACAATGGTCAAATCAAGCTTTATAGCATAACAACCTTAAAACCTGGCTGTTCCATCGGTTTCCACAAACATGAAGGCAACACTGAAACCTATTTCATCCTGGCCGGCAAAGGCGAATACAATGACAACGGCACAATTACCGAAGTAACAGCTAATGACACAACCTTTACCGCAGACGGTGAAGGCCACGGCATGGCAAACATCGGTAATGAAGACCTGGTCTTCATGGCCTTGATTGTCAATAACCCAAAATAATAACTGCCTAATAAAAACAGGACCTCCAAAGAGGCCCTGTTTTTTGTTTCTATGCGTTTAGATTAAATCCTAACTCATGCAGCATGGCAATGTCTTCTTTGATGTTGGAGCCCGACGTGGTCAGCATGTTGCCGGTAATTGTTGCGCTGGCTCCGCCGCAAAACGCCTCTCTGCCATTTTGTGGCAGCATCTTTCTGCCGGCCGCCAGACGAATATTAGCCGCAGGATTCAGATAACGGAAAAAAGCAACGGTACGCAAAATATCTTCCGGTGCTAATCCCGGCAAATGACCAAGCGGCGTACCGGGAATCGGCATCAAGGCATTAATAGGTATTGATTCAATGCCTAACTCAGCCAAGGTCAAAGCCATGTCCAATCTGTCTTCCCAGGTTTCACCCATCCCGATGATGCCACCGGAGCAAACACAGAAGCCTTCTTCTTTTGCAATTCTCATCGTTTCCAGCTTATCTTCAAACTTGTGCGTTGTGCAGATGTTGGGGAAATTTCTTCTCGAAGTTTCAATATTTTCGTGATAACTTTCGACGCCGGCTTCACGCAAGCGTTTAAATTGTTCTCTTCTGAGCAGGCCATGCCCTGCGCACAAAGAAATGCTGCAGTTTGCTTTCATTTTTTTATAAGCCTCAATCGCATGTTCAAAATCTTCGCCATCTAACCTGCGTCCAGAGGTAACCAGACCAAAACGGTCAGCGCCTTCAGCTTGGTTAGCCAACGCCGTCTCCATGATTTCATCTATTCCCACAAAACCATATTCATCAACGCCGGTATGATGATGAGCAGATTGAGCACAAAATTTGCAGTTTTCTGAGCAACGGCCGCTGCGTGCGTTCATGATCGTGCAAAGATCTACTTTTTTCCCACAAAAATAATCCTGCAGCAACGCTGCCCCTTTGCGCAATTCCTCCAAATCAGCCGTAAAGAAAAAATTTAAATCATCCTCTCTCTTCAGCCTTTTACCAGCTATAATCTCTTCTGCAAGTTTAATTAAATCCATCGTCGGCACCCTCTCTTTTATTGTCTACTAACTCAATATACTTAGTAGTATATTACCAGTTTCTTGTATCGTCAACTATTTTTTTATCAAGGTTAACCATGTTGTCTAAAATATCCTGTTCTCTTCAGAACAGGATATTTTAGACAATCTTTACTTAAATGCTTTGTGCAGCCGTTGCAGTCCCTCTTCAAGCGTTGACCAGGGGCAGGCACTGTTAATGCGCTGAAAACCTGCTCCCTCAGGGCCAAACATCAAACCGCCATCAAGCCAAATGCCAGCTTCCTCGACAATTTTACGTTCTATTTCTTCATCCTTCAGTTGTAAAGCACGGAAATCCAGCCAAAGCAAATAGGTTCCTTCCGGCTCAATCAGCCTAACCTCCGGTAGATTTTCCGCCAGAAACAGCTTGGTTTTCTGCAAATTATTATTCAGGTAAGCTTTTAGCTGCTCCAGCCATTCTGCTCCGTAAGTATAAGCCGCTTGACAGGCGAAGATCCCCAGCGTATTAGGCTGACTGTAACCCGCCTGATCCATTGCATGAATAAAACTACGCTTTAAGGAGTCATTTTCAATGAAAATATTGGATATTTGCAAGCCAGCCAGATTAAATGTCTTGCTTGGTGCCGTGCAGGTAATGGTGCGCAGAGCATACTCTGGCTTCAAAGCTGCAAAAACAAGGTGTTTATGACCTGGTCGCGTAAATTCTTCATGAATTTCATCAGCAACAACCAGCACATCATGTTTGACGCAAATATCACCGAGTTTGGTCAATTCTTCCCTCGTCCAGACACGCCCTACAGGATTATGAGGATTGCATAGGATAAACAGCTTAACTTTGTGTTCAATTATTTTTTGTTCAAAATCAGCAAAGTCTATTTCATAGCGTCCATCATGCAGCACCAGCGGATTGTTGATCAGACGGCGGTTATTCTGCTCTATCGACAAAGAGAACGGATAATAAACCGGACGCTGAATCAAAACGGCATCATTTTCTTTTGTAAAAGCGCGGATTGCCGCACAAATTGCAAAAACAACGCCTGGCGTAACTACAAGAGATTTATCTTTCAGCTGCCAAGCATGCTGTCTGGCGAACCATTCCTTTAAGGTAAGAAAATAATCTTCTTTTATATCGGTATAACCAAAAATACCATGCCTGCTGCGTTTCACCAGCTCATCAATAACTTCTGACGGTACGGCAAAATCCATATCTGCCACCCAAAAGGGCAAGATATCTGCTGGTCTATGTCTTTCTACCGCGAAATCATATTTAAGGCAGTTAGTATTTTTGCGTTCAATTTTCTGATCAAAATTATATTTAGTCATCATCTCACCCTATTCTGCTAAAGCCTGCTCAAGGTCTTCCTTTAAATCTTCTACATCTTCAATACCAACAGAGAGGCGCAGAAGTCTATCATCAACACCTACTCTGGCCAGCAGTTCTTTCGGTGCTTCAGCATGAGTTTGTTCAATAGGATAGGTGAGAAGGGTTTCGACGCCGCCCAGACTTTCAGCAAAATAGACCAATTTTAATTTGCCTAAAGCCTCTGCTGCTATTTTAGCACTTTTTACCTTAAAAGAAATCATGCCGCCAAAGCCGGTTGTCTGTTTCAAGGTAAGTTCATAGCTAGGGTGATCTTTCAAGCCAACATAGTAAACATCAGTTACCGTTGGCAGAGTTTTGAGCCAGCTGGCAAGTAGAAGCGCATTCTTCTCTTGTCTTTCGACTCTCAAAGCCAAAGTCTTGATACTGCGCAGCATGAGCCAGCTATCAAAAGGTCCCAG
>CAYLRW010000038.1:0-9939 GCA_964386405.1 uncultured Acidaminococcales bacterium
CTGTTCCTTTGATTCGCATAATTATACGATATTTTTATTATAGCACACTCATTGTGTTCATTCTGCCTTGCAACTACCATGTTTAGTAATTAAGAGACAATTTTAGTAAAATCCGCAGGAAACTTCTTTAAAAACATGGATTTCTCGACTTCGCTGCGCTTCGCTCGAAATGACAGAATAGGTAACTGTGTCTAAGCCGTGATGAAAGAATTAAATACGTTTAAGCTGATTTTATTACACTTTTAGTTCACATAATACCAGTGTTTTTTAATTACTTTTTCGTGTTTCAAGTTTGCTCAATCACTTGCATCGCCTTTTTCCAGCATATGCTTTACCGCCTGATCGAAATCCGAAGTTATTTTTTGCGTCTTATTAAATTCGTCGTATTCTTCTCTGGCTTTTTGTTCGGCAAGTTTCTTGGTAATACGTCCTTTATCTCTCAATATTTCATACTTACGAAAGGCAAGAAATTCATTGATGCTTTGCGCAAACTCTGCCATCGTAAAAGTATTTTCACGCTCAATCAAGTCCTCAATATAATCAAAATATCCTGTAATGGCCCTCTCCAACTGCCGTATCTGCTTTTCTTCGAGATAGTTTTTGGCAACTATTACATCAGACTTAAGGATGCGTCCTGCAGGTGCGTTTTTCCAAGTGGTTAGACCCATGTTTTTTTGTGAGTGGTCAGCTTTGGCCGCAATAATTTCAGCCGCCGTTTGCCCTGTTATCGCATAGTGAAATTTGTTCTGAACCATAGCATAAAAATCATGCGTTACCTGCGCATCTTTATCATAATCTATACTGCATTCAGCGAAAATATCAGTAATCTGCTGCCAGATGCGCCTTTCGCTTGCGCGAATCGAACGTACCCGTTCCAGCAATTCACGGAAATAATCTTTGCCAAAAGCAGTTTTGCCTTGTTTCAAGCGTTCATCATCAAGGGCAAAACCTTTGGTCATATATTCTTTCAATACCTTCGTAGCCCAGATACGAAACTGCGTAGCCCGACCTGAATTCACACGATAGCCCACGGAAATAATGGCATCGAGATTGTAAAACTTCTTTTTGCGCTGTATCTGTCTTAAGCCTTCTTGTTGAACTACCGAGAATTCCTCGGTAGTTGAATCTTCCTTCAACTCTTGCTCAGAGTAGATATTTTTTAAGTGCAAAGAAACGTTATCTGCGGTACAGTCAAACAGCTCGGCCATCGCCTTTTGCGTGAGCCAGATGGTTTCTTCTCTTATAATCGCGTTAACGGTTATATCTTCGGTAGGTACGTTATAGATTAAGAATTGAAATTCTTTGTTCATACGCCCACCTCAATTTCTGTGATGAGAGTAGCTATATCAATTTTATTGTTTTCCATGAAATTGCCCCCTATTGGTCCAGCTTCAAAGACTACCCGTTATTCCATTAACGTTATTTATGGTGCTTATTTTAATTCACCAGACCACTCTATCTTCTTTGATAACGCCTAAGAATATTACTTATTTAATATTCTTCCAATATTTTTTACTTCAATAGAAATAGTTCCGTCAGGATTATTAATAAACTCAATGAAATCATGGTTTTCAAAATATTCGGCAGGAAAGGTAATTTCAATGCCTGTATCGGTCTTAATTTTATGATTTTTGGCAGTTTTGACGGCAAGATTTTTTTCTACCTTAACGTCTTTAGGTAATTGCGCTTCGATGATTTGCGACTCAAACTCTTGCTGCATTAATTGCGAACCTGCGAATACTTCCTGACCTAATTCCGTCGGCGAAAAAGATGAAGATGTTTCGGCATTCTCTAAAAGATAATTTTTGGCCTTCGAAAGTATCACCGCTGAATTGGCGCCATGTTTCTCGGCGACTTCTGCAGCTATTTGGCTTACGGTCTTAATTGCTTCTTTACCGGAGATCGTCGAAGTACATTGCAGTAATATCTCCGGCAGCAAATATGTTTCCTGTCCGTTAATTATTCTCTTTTTATCAACAAAGCCAATAGCAAATTTATCACAGGCAATAAGCGCATAAGAATCGACTTTTTGTGTTGTATTAGGAAGGATCGCATGGTGTTTGATGATTTCATTATGAATGCTGCCGTCACTGGTCAATACTTGATGTGTGTAAGCCATTTTACTTGTTAATAATAATAAGGCAAAATACCTGACGCCGTTATCGGAGAAATCTACTACAAGTAAATCCGTTGGCACAGGATTCTCGGACTGCGCAATCTGCTCATACAAGGTATTGCCAATTAATGCAGATATTTCAGTAAAGCTAGTTTGCTGCGCTAAATATTTATCTAGCTGTACGAAAAAAGAACTTTCTGAAGAAAAAGCTCCTGATTTCTGGTTAAGGTCTGATTTTATATGTTCCAGATGTTTTTCGATGTACTCGTTGATAGTAATGTCTGCGAAATTCAATTCTTTTTGCGAGATAATGCACATGCCTGAATTAAAATCCAATATATGGAGAATAGCTTTGTTAATGATCATTAATTTTTATCATCCTTTATATCCTGATTAGTCAGCGAACCAAAATGCACTGCCAAATCAATAAACTTTGTGGTCGGAAAATCTTCATGCGCTTTTTGTCATTCAAATAAATCTTCGGCTGTTCTAAGATATATTTCATTATTTACTGCTTCTTTTGCAATTTCATCGGCAAAACCATTCTTTGCAAATAACCAGTAGCACAATTGACTTTCTGGGTCGACAGGAGTGAATTTTCTTTGCATATTCCGTAAATCATGAAGAGAAAATTGACTGTTCTTGTATTTGCATTCGCCTACCAGGTAGTGCTTTCTTTTGGTATCAACAGCTAATATATCCAACTCATCCGTTTTATTCCACCAACGCCCTATTTGGGTAAAATGAAATGGCAGTAATTCTTTTCTATTTTGTCTTTGCAAATACTGTCGGCAAACATCTTCAAAAACAAAAGAAGTGTAGTTGGCAAGCTCCGGCTCTACTGCATATCTCCATATTCCCTGAGCATCTCCTGCTTCCAGTTCCGACAAATTCGGGAAAACGAACCTATACCAAAAACAGAAAAAATTGTCTGTTAAGCGATATAAACCTCGTTGGACATTTGCCTGTTCTTTCAGTCCGTCAGTAAGAGAAAACTCCCTGCAAATAATGCCTAGTTCGATAAGATTTTTCAGATAAACACTCAACTTGCTTCTATCAATTTGTGTTTTTTGATAAATATCATTTAATTTGGTGTTACCCAAGGCTACTGCTTCTATAACAGTATTATAAATCGCAGTTTCTCTTAACTCCTGCCGCAGCAGAAATTCTATTTCGCTGTACAAAATACTACCACGAGTCAAAATATGGGCAGTAATATTTTCCTGCAAGCTCTTACTGGAATCAAATTGTTTTAAATAATGAGGTATTCCTCCCAGCACGGCATATGCAGTAATTTTTTCCACTGCGTTATATTGCGGGAAAAATTGCGCCGCTGTGAAGTAATCCATTTCTTGCATTTTTAAGATTCCGGTAGTACGTCCATAAAGGGGATTTTTCTCCGCTAGAATATCATTTTCCATAAACGACATAGAACTGCCGCACAAAATAATCATGATATTTTCATTCTTTAATTCCGTATCCCATAAGTTTTGCAGAATTGATGGAATAGCTCTGTTGCCTTTGACCATATACGGGAACTCATCAATTACAAGCAGCTTTTTACCTGAACCAGGAAATTCCCTAACACTCTTCAAAGCCTGCTGCCAATCAGCAAATTTGTCGATATAACGTGCAGCTGGTATGTCCTTTTGCAAAATGCGTTCACTAAAACCCTTCAATTGCTGTTGGTCGGTCACTTCCGTGCAGGAATAAAACACATTGTCCTTATTTTCACAGAATTTACGAAGTGTTTCCGTTTTACCGATACGTCTTCTGCCATAAAGAACTATCAATTGTCCGTTACTTTCGCTATAACGGCTTTCCAAAAAATTTAGTTCTTCCTCGCGTCCAATAAACATCAGTCTCGCCTCATTTATCTAATCGTGATTTGTATAATCGTGATTTGATAATATTATAAGTTTTATTCCAGCTAAATGCAAGAGTAAATAAAGCTGGTAAAAGCATGTTATTCTTCGACTTTACTCTTTTTCTTTCGGGATGACCATGCAGCATATGAAATACCTCAGGCAAAGGTGTCTTACCCACACTGTTTTTATCTAATCTTGATTTGTATAATCGTGATTTGATAATTTTAAGTTGTTCGACTTCGCTTTGCTGCGCTCGCAATGACAATGTGAATGGCTGCTATTGCGCTAACCTTCTAGGCAGCCAATCATTATCGGCAATATTTCTATTTTATTCATTAGTTTGTTTGCTATGTTTTTGCCGATAGTAACCATGGCAAACGGCCGATTACCAATGACTGGTAAAAACCAGAGGCCCTTCTTCAAGTGATATATGAGGAACATTGCAGTTCACGGTATGCAACACATCCTCATTACCTCACTAATTTTTGAAGCAAAACGCTTCTATTAAACACTCGGCGACCATGTTTCCATTGGCACCGGCGGGTTCTCTTTGATCCATTGTTCGAACTCTTCGGCGCTTTGAACACCGCCTTGCAGCACTGCTTTATAGATATCAATCCCACGGTACTTCTTTGTTGGCGAAAAGCAGGCTTTGATTTGCAGGATCGTCAGCTTCTTTTCTTCCGTCAATGCCTTTTGCATTGCTTGCGCAAAACCATCTGCCATACCGGCATGCGGATGACTAAAGGGCACCAGCCAATTATCGATATCCCACAGCATACCGTTGGCATCTTCGTAATCGATGCGCCAATAAAGGCCCGGATCATCAGTACCTAGAAAATTAAGATACTGAATTTGTTTGACTCCCGGAACATTCGCAAATTCTTTGATCGTTTCGAAACCAACATTAATATTCGGCTCCTCCACATAGATTTCAAAATCCAGATTGGTACTGGCCATCAGGCCGAATCTCGCCGAACCGACTAAGATAATTTTGCCAACCTTGCCCCAACGCTCGCGAATTTCGAGCTCCGCCATGACAGCTTCCGCCGCTTTTTGCAGTTTTGCCGCTTTCTCCAGATATTCCTTATCTCTTTCTTGCATTATTCAACCCCTGCCTTTCCCATCATCTGATTATGCAAATAACTTTTCCCCTGCTATCCGCTAATAACTATATCACAATTGTCCGGGTCAAAAAAGCTTGCACCAATATCTTCCTTGCCGTGTACTCATTGGCTATTTTTCCAAAAGTATCGCAATAGTGCGGTTATCTGCTGTATAACTTTGACCGGCAACATCACCGAACAGCTCAAACTTCTTGAAGCCTGCCGCCTGCGCTTCTTCAATCAGGCTCTCTGCACTGAAGCAAGTATTCCAGATATTGCAGGTCCTGATGCTTTCCTCCGTAATGATCGTCGTTTTTTCTAAGGTCACATGCTGCGGGTACTTGTACTGCCCGCTTATCAGAAGATGCTTTCCTTGGCTCCAAAAGCCTCCATCCGCACATACCTGCCAAGTTTGTGCTTCTTGAAAATCATGAAACATTTCGAGAGAAAATACATCTAACAGAAGTTTGCCGCCTTTTTTCAGACTGCGATAAATATTTTGCAGGATCAAACTCCTGTTCTCCGTCGATAAGACTCCGTAATCGCAGTAAATAAATGTTGCGCAAGCAAAAACGTTCTCACAGTCCATCTTGAGATAATCCTGACAAACATAGGTGATGTCCAGCCCCTGCCTCTTGGCAGAACGCCTTGCGTATGCAATGGAACGCCGGGAATAATCAATACCGGTTACCTGATAGCCGGCTTGGCAAAATCTCTCCGCATATAATCCAGGTCCGCAGCCGACATCCAATAGTGCCGGATACTCCTGACAAGGCATTATCTCTTTGATCCAGGTGACAGAGTCCTCAATGAAACTCAGTTTGCGGCTTGCTCCTTCGTAATCCGGATTTAAGTGTGCCAGCAGCATCTGCTTCGAAATATGTTCATCGTTCCAGATACTAACGTCGCTGGGCGCGTAAACTGGGGGACATGCTAAACACTTGACGATTTTTTCGTACATAAAAAACACTCCTTTGTCTTTAATAAAAATAAAAAAGCCGTAGATTTTACTCTACGGCTAATCTTTTGCAGGCAAAGATAAGTTGAAGAGTAAAATAAAACCACACAGCAGGTACAGCAACAAAACCGCAAAAACGGTCAAACTGAACCTATTGAGTTGATTTTACCCACTCTTTTCCAGTCGCTATCCATACCACCGATTATGTGATATCGGATGCGCCGGCTATTCATCACCTATTTATTCAAATTTACGGTTTATATCTTATAACTCTTGCCTGTGCTTGTCAACGCCCAAAAATGCCGAGAACAACAACGTCCAAAATACTATTTTGAGGAGTGAAGCAGGCACTTATTTTCTCGCAAAAGTGTTCAGCCACAGCTCCGGTTTATCGGGGCGCACATCCTTGGCAATCCATTGCTCAATAATCTCTAAGGAACGTCCGCTCTTTTGCAGGAAGTCGGCAAAGCGTGCCTCGTTCAGGTCCGTATAGTATCTGCCAGTACGTTCACCCTCGAAGGCACCATATTTGAACGACATATAGAAGACAGCACCCGGCTTCGCGAAATCAATTACCTTGGCCAGTATACCCGGCAATTCTTCCGAATGAACATGCAAGAGTGACGCACTAGCCCAGATCGCGTCGAAAGAGGCCAAAGGCAGAACCAGATCCTTGAAATCCGACACGATAACTTCCTGTCCGATCAATTCACTGGCAAACTTCGCCAATTCTAAGGAACCATCCACTGCCGTGACCCGAAAGCCTTGCTGCAGGAAACACAAGCTGTCACGCCCGCTGCCGCAGCCCAAATCAAGAATATGCGCACCCTTTGGCAAGAACGCGAGAAACTTTTCCTGCGCCAGCGACATATCGGCTTCCAGTGTCGAAGCAATAAATTCTTCCGTATTTTTCGCATAGTAGTTCAAAGTATTGTCCAAATAGATCAACTCCAAATCTTTGTGCGTTAGTGAGCGTTTTCCTGACATCAGGAAAATATTCTGCAAGCGCATTAGAACTGTTTTCTCCAATCCCTGCTTCAGATGTATTCTACGATAGCGCTGAGTTCCTGCCGTGTCTTTGGATGTGCCGAATCACCTGCGCGGTAACCAAAGCCAGCCATTACAGAAACGCCGAAATGTTCGCTGTCCAGAATGCCTTCCTTCGTCAGCATCTCTTCTACGTCAGTCCTGTTGAAACCCTCAATAGGACAAGAATCAATCCCCAGCTCCGCAGCTGCGGTCAGCATATTACCCAAAGCGATATAGGTCTGTTTGCACGACCAGTCAAAAAGAGCGCGTTCACTGGAGAGCAGGTCAAAATTATTTTTCTGGAAGTTTTCATATGCAGCACGCTTGGCCGTTACAATTTCCGGTGACAATTTCTGCATATCCGACATTATGTGCGTTATATATGGTGCCTCGTAATGCATATCGGCCTTTTTTCTGGCCAGAATGATCACGAAATGACTTGCACCCTTTAAACTGTTTTGTGCGCCCCAAGCCAGAGGGAAAAGTTTATCTTTAATGGCTTGATTTTGGATTACCAGGAACTTCCAAGGTTCAAAGCCAAAAGAGCTTGGTGACAAACGCCCTACTTCCAATATTGTGGCGAAGTCCTCCTGGCTGATAATCTTCTCCGGATCAAAACTCTTGCAGGCAAAACGAAAATTCATTACCTCTAATATTTTTTGTTGAGTGCTGTTCATAACTAATCCTCCTTCGCATTAACAGATTCTATTATTTGATACCTAATGAAACACGTTGTGACAATTCAGGACCGTGCCCAAAGTTTATTCTTCTGAATGCACTTACAGTATAGCATTTATCGGCAAATTTGCGATGATTTCGTTTTATTTCATACGACTTTTTCTTAACTAGTTCACCAACCTTTCACACTTCTGTCGAAGATTTTTCCAATTTTGGCGTTATAATCGTTTTCAAAGGATGTGATTTAGTTGCTTCTGTTAGAAAAACGTAATTTAAAGGGAATTAAATCTACCGGTTTTTCCGGCAAACACTTAGGAGTCAAATTAGAAGGTAATGTGCTTATTGTTTTTTATAACATCCCTGAATCAGTACACCAAAAACTACTATTATCGAAAGAACCTCTGGAGTATTTAAATTCTTTGAAATCAAGATTTCGTTGTGAAGACTACGGCCCCATTGCTGTTGGCAGCTAATATTACTAGAACAAAAGAAACGCCCGGGAATAATTTCCCAGGCGTTTTTTGTTCTTGCAACAACTATATCTTTGTGCCCTGCCCATTCATTATCATCGTAATGACAGCCTGGCAAGCCATGTCCATGACCGAGCCTTGTTCTATCTTTTCCAGTTTGCCCGGACTCTTGACCGCATCAGCAAACTGATCATTTATATAAAGAATCATCTCATTTACTATGTAGGTATCGTCATTAATATAGTACTTAATTTGGTAGATGTCATCTTCTTTATCGGCTGGTGTCACCGATGCTAAGTCAAAAAGTATATATTCCTTCGTATACCTGATATCAGTCTTATCGATATAAAAAGTTGAATTTCCTTGCTTGGTATTAATACTTTCCCATCTTTCCGGATGAATGGTAATAACGCTGGCAGAACAAATAGAACTCATGGATATCAGGAGGGCGAACAGGATCAACAACACTTTTTTCATCAGAACACCGCCTTCTGTATTAATTTATAATTTTTTTGACACATATATTCTTCTCTTTCTCAGATTTTCGTTACATCAATCGCATATTCGATATTGTCAGCAGCTTGCTGCGCCACCGCCACGCCAAATTCTTCCTTCAATATATAAAGCCCTAACTCAATGCCAGAGCTTACTCCGGCACCAGTAATGATATTGTTCTCATGTACAACTTTTTGCGGTAATACCTCCACTGAATACGCCGCCAATTCCTCAAACGCAGTATGATAGGTAGTTGCCTTTTTCCCGGTCAGCAAACCCGCTTCGGCAAGCAAAAATGCTCCTGTACAGACAGAAGTAATATACTTTGCCTTCTTGGCCTGCTGCTGAATAAATTTTTGTATGGCGATATTTTTCATCGCTGCGTATCGGCCTTTGCCGCCAGGTACCACCAAAATATCCAATTGGGGGCAGTTTGCCATGGTCACATCCGGTATTATTTTCATGCCGTTAAAGGCTTCAACCGGCTCCGCCGTTTCCGCAATCAGCATCACCTTAGTGCTTTCCGGTCTTATTTTATTAATATAGCTGAGCACTTCGAACGGCCCCACAAAATCTAATTCTTCCACTCGCGGAAACAACAAAACACCTACGGTTAACATCGACTTCACTCCTTCAAATTGTTCAGTTAGCTTTTCCCCATACCAGTTGATTGCTATCGAAAGCAGCCGTAATTCTGCCGGTGTCACTCAGCCATGACAGGTAGGAACGAATCGTGCTGCCCACCAGAACATACTGTTCAAAATTCATGGTCAAACCATATTCGTCAAAAGCCTTCTTCAGGATAATCTCAAAAGTAAGTGGTTCTGCGCACCACGCAACTAAATCATCAGCGATTGCCAAGACTTTATTCTTGTTAAATTCTGCCAGTTCCTTGATGCTGTTTGTGGCCTCAGTATGCGAAGGCACAAAGAATGCTGCCTCCATATTTTCGACCTTCGCCAAAGTATCTAAATAACCGGCAACATCATAGATAAAGGGAATGCGGTATTTGTTTAAGATTTCCTCACTGCTCAGGCAATCTGCCAGAAAAACTACGTTATCCGGCGTACGCAAGCCGATCATATCAAAAAAATGACCCGGTAAAGCAATTACTTCCAGCTCTTTTGGGAAATCTTCATGAGGCAGATCAAGCACATCACTCTCTGCCGCCATCAGGAACTTATGCCGGAGTGCTTTGCAAGGATAGCCGCCATACAAA
>CAYLRW010000038.1:10039-17309 GCA_964386405.1 uncultured Acidaminococcales bacterium
TGCCGCCATCAGGAACTTATGCCGGAGTGCTTTGCAAGGATAGCCGCCATACAAAAATGATGGTTCCAGCAAAGGATATCTGGTAAATGCTGCGTCTATTCCTTTGGCGAAAATTTTGCAGCCTGTTTGTCTCTGTAGATATTGGTTGCCGCCGATGTGGTCGGCATTAGAGTGAGTATTAATGATAGCCTTGAGATGCCACCCTTTTTCATCCAAGATTTTACGTATTTTGCGGCCGGCATCCTTGTCGCTGCCGCTGTCAATCAAATACACATCTGTTTCCGATACTTTGTAAACGCCGATTTTTGCCGGGCAGTCAATATAATATGTGTTGCTGCCTACTTGAACTAATTCAAACATAAGTTGTTGCCCCCTCATAAATCTTTTTTTCTCTATAGTTGAATATCTTTAAAACCTGCCAGATGTTTAGTCTGTAACTGCTCTGCTCATCATCTTTCATGCTAAATCTTAATATGCAGAATTTCATTACCATGCTTCTTAATAATTGCTTCTAAGTCTTGCGGTCTTAATAAGACTGTTGCGGTGTTTTCATTTGGATGCACACCAATCTGTTCAAAAGACAAAATATCCTCGTCAAGAACAACAGTGACTTTGCATGTACTGTCATTAAGTACGCCGAACGGTGTAACAGACCCTTTGTTAAGCCCCAAATACTTTGCCAAATCATCTTCTGAGGCAAAACCAAGAGGGCGAGAGTTCAATTCTGCTTTTATTTTTTTCAGATCAACATGTTTATCTTTTTGCAGCACGATTAAAAAATATTGGCGCTTTTTGTCATCACGCACAAATAAATTTTTGACTATGCTTTCCTTATGCGAAATGGTGAGCTGATCCATTTCTTCTATCGTATAGACGGCTGGATGCTCCATTACTTCGTAAGCAATCTGCATCTCTGCCAACACTGCAAAAACTTTTTGACGAACACTATCCATAATTTACCCTTCTTTGTCTATTGTATTCTGTCCTACTTCACCGGTTGGACAGCCAAGGAATCGAAAACAATCTTCGCAGCCTGCGCGATTAGTTGATCATCATACTTAGCTTCTTTTTCCGCATGCGTAGACACTATCGCTATGATGATCGGCTTTCTGTTGGGCGGCATTACTATAGCAATGTCATTTCTGGTACCATAAGAACCGCTTCCGCTCTTATCCGCAACAAGCCAATCAGCTGGCGCTCCTGCACGAATCATTTGCTTGCCTGTGACATTGCCAGCCATCCAATCAATTAGCATTTTGCGCTTATCTTCCGTTAATATATCTCCAGTCGTATATGCCTGCAAATCAATTGCCAACTGTCTCGGTGTGCTGGTATCACTGTTATCACCAGGAATTACTTCATTTAAATGTGGTTCCAGGCGCACAGGTTCAGTAATATTATCGCCTAGTTTATTGAGAGCAGATTTAAAGCCGGTAGGTCCGCCGATATGATTGAACAAAAGATTGGCAGCCGTATTGTCGCTGAAATGCAGCGCTGCGATACAAATTTCTTCCAGTGTCATACCTTGCTCAACATGCTCTCTCGTGACAGGAGCATACGAGAGAATGTCGTCTTGACTGTATTTAACAACTTGCTTCAGTTGTGCCGGTGAGTTTTGCTGCAGCACAATCCCGACAAGCAAGGCTTTGCTGGTGGAGCAATAAAGAAATCTTTCATCAGCGCGATACATTACTTCCTTATTAGTCTGCGTATCAAGAGCATAGACACCAAGTTTAGCGCTGTAATCTCTTTCAAGCTGAGCAAATGCTGCAGCAGATTTGCCAGCACTATTAGAGGCGGATGACTGTTTTACTTCTTTGCCGCAGCCAGTAAACAAGAAAATACCAATCAAAGCAAAGATTGCTATGCTAACTTTATTTTTCATAAGTTTTCTCCTTATGCCAGAAACTTTCCTGTTGAAGTTTTGCGAAAGATAATGAATTGCCTATATAAATCAAATAATACTCTACAAAGACAATAATTGCCAGTACAAAAAAGAAGCAGGTCACTGATATTCACCAGCTGGCCTGCTTTCTTATTATATGTTGAAACAATATTTATATTTTCTTGTCGCAACATCGCTTTACTTCGTAGTCTTTAATAGCCTTACTTTTATAAAGATAGCCAAAGTCACTGTCATAAACAACCAGTTTGCAATCAATCAATTCGGTTGTTTCAATTTCTTCCTTGCCATTGTCAAAGTAGTATCTGCCGTTTTTTTGATAACTTCTAAGCATAGTCAACACCTCCCATCCTCAATTAATATTGCAGTATTTTTGCGACAGAATACTGATTTCCAGTTATTTGCTTTGTCTTTTTTCGCTGATAGCCGCCTGAACAGTTAGTCTTCCTCTTTCACTTTATACCACGCAGCGTACATCGCTGGCAGGACAAACAAAGTCAAAAGCGTTGCGCCTAACAGTCCCCCGGCAATTGCCACCGCCATCGGTCCCCAGAACGGACTGGCAATCAAAGGCAGCATGCCCAAGATAGCTGCCGCAGCCGTCAGCATAATAGGACGAAATCTAAGTACTGCCGAATTGATAATAGCATTCCAAGGCGACTGCCCTTCCTTCAAATGCTGTTCTATCTGGTCGATCAGAATGACTGAATTCCTGATGATCATGCCGGCTAAAGCCAATATCCCTAATTCCGCCACAAACCCTAAAGGCCGCTGCGTCAATAATAGGGAAATGCTGACACCGATCATACCGAGCGGAGCAGTCAAGGCCGCCAAGACAGCCAAAGATACTTTTTGCAGCTGCACCATAAGCAGCGTAATAATCACGATAACCATCATCGGCACCGGCTGCATCAGCAAAGCTGTCGACTGTGCACTTTTTTCCATATAACCGGCCGGTTCAATCGAATAACCCTGGGGCAGACTGGCCCTGAGTCCTTGCAGGTCGTCATTGATTTTGGCGGTTGCGTCATTACCAGTTATGCCGCCGGTCACATCGGCACGAACGGTGATCGTCGGTTTCAAATTACGCCGCCAAATCAATCCGTCCTCGCCTTCATAGCTGATATTAGCGATTTGCGCCAGCGGGACATACTTCCCGTTGCCGATATGAATCGGCATATCTTTGATAGCCGCTAAATCTTTTCTGTTCTGCGCATCCAGGCGGAAAACGATGTCGATAGTCCGGTCTGCCTGCCTGAATTCTGCTACAGTAGCCCCGGATAATTGAGTCTGCAGATCCAAGGCCAGACTATGACTATCTATGCCAAGCATCCTCGCCTTACCTTGGTCGATATCCAGATGCATGACCTTACTCATTTCATTCCAGTCGTAGTTGATATTTTTCAGCTGCGAATCATCTGTCATGACCTTGCCCACTTCTTGCGCCAAAGTCCGGACCTTGTCATGGTCGTTGCCCGAAACACGGAACATAACCGGATAAGCCACAGGCGGCCCTGTCTGAATGACCTTCGTATAGCCTTGCACACTATCGAACTCATCTGTGAAAAGCTTGTTGATCTTAGCATCCAGCCTTTGTCTCGCTGCAACATCTTTCGTAGTAATGATGAACTGGCAGTAATTCTCCATAGGCAGGACCGGATCAAAGGTCAAAACAAAGCGCGGCGAACCTTGTCCTACATAATAGCTGTAATTAACGATATCCGGATCATCCTTGAGATATTCCGCCATCCTTTTGGCCTGTTCGCCGGTAGCCTTGATGGAGGAACCTCTCGGCAGCGTCATTTCGGCAATAAGCTCCGGTCTGATCGAAGGCGGGAAAAACTCACTTTTTACAAAACTCATCAAACCGACTGACCCTATGAATAAAACAACCGTTAGGGTCAAAACTAGTTTTCTTTTTCTGAGACACCAAGACAAGAGCTGTTTGAAGATTTGGTAGAATTTTTTGTCATAAGGATCATGATTTTGTTCTTCTATCTTCGGCTTGATCAGGAGAGTGCCCAAAAGCGGCACTACCAGGACCGATACCAACCAGGAAATCAATAGTGCAATAGATACCACCACAAAGATGCTGTTCGTGAACTCCGCGGCGTTGCCCTTTGCAAAGCCAATCGGTATAAACCCGGCACAGGTAACCAAGGTTCCTGTCAGCATCGGAAACGAAGTTGCCGTATAGGCGAAGCAAGCCGCCTTGAAACGATCCCAGCCTGCTTCCAGCTTGACGCTCATCATTTCCACGGAAATAATCGCATCATCGACGAGCAAGCCCAAGGAAATAATCAAAGCACCCAGCGATACCTTGTGCAAGCCGATACCCAAACCATACATAGCGGCAAAAACGCCCGCAATAACTAACGGGATGCTGAGCGCTACTACGATGCCTGTCCTGTAGCCTAAGCTCAGGAAGCTGACGATCAGCACAATTACTACTGCTTCAAAGAGCGATTTGACAAACTCATGGATTGAGTCCTGTACCACCTTCGGCTGATTGGACACCTGGTCTATTTGCAGTCCATAAGGCAGTTCTTTCTCTATCTGGGCAATTTTGTTGTCCAGATCATTGCCAAGCTGCAAGATATTGCCGCCCTTATCCATCGAGAGTGCGATCCCGATTGCCGGCTGACCGTTGTAAAACATTTGCGGATCTTTAGGATCCACGTAACCGCTTTTAATCTTCGCTATGTCTTCCAACGCAAAGGTACGTCCATTCGCTCTGATGGGTATTTTCTTCAGGTCCTCCAGATTTTCAAACATTCCGGAAAAACGCAGATAAACATTATCCTGAGATGTTTCCACCATGCCCGAAGGCGTCATTGCATTCTGGCCGGCAATCGTGCTTGATATCAAACTGGGATCAATGCCCAGCTGCGCCAGTTTGCTGCTCTCAATCTCCACATAGACTTTTTCTTCCTGAACACCTATCAGCTCAACTTTTTTCACATTCTTGACGCCGAGCAGCTCGCGCCGGATCTTTTCCGCATTGCTGCGCATTTCTTCATATGAAAAACCGTCGCTGGTCAAAGCATAAATGCTGCCGTAAACATCATCAAAGCGATCGTTGAAATATACTCCCTGTACCTCCGAAGGGAGCGTATTCTTCATGTCGTTGACGAGATTGCGTACCTCCAGCCACGTAGGCCTTACATCTTTTTCCGGCACCGTCTCTTTCAAATAAACAAAGATGACAGCCTGTCCCGGTTTGGAATAGCTGGTGATGTAATCGATCCCCGGCGTATCCTGAAGCTTCTTTTCAATCTTGTCCGTTACCTGTTCCTCTATCTGCTGCGCACTGGCACCAGGCCAAACAGCCGTTACCACCATTTGCCTGATAACAAAATCCGGATCTTCCATCCTGCCCAATTGTTGGTATGAATAGACGCCCATCAAGAAAATAGCAGCCATAAAATAATAGATGAGCTGTTTATGCTTGAGCGCCCATTCTGTCAAATTGAAAGATTTCATTGCTGCGCACCGCCTGTCCGTACCTGCTGTCCTTCATACAGCTTATGAACCCCTGCCGTCGCAATAGCTTCCCCTTCCTGCAGACCGCTCTTGACTACGACAGTATCATTATCGCCAAAGTTGGCTACCTGCACAGGGCGCAATGTTGCCTTGCCGTCAGCAATTACCCAGACGCAAGCACCTTGGTCGGTTTGGTAAACCGCACTCAAAGGTATCTTGATTTCATTCAGAGTATTGGCATCACTGATCGTCACATTGGCCGTCATACCCAGCTTGATGTCCGGCGGCGGATTCAGAATGCTGATGCGAACCTTATAGGTACGGGTCACCGCGTCCGCCATCGGCGAAATTTCCCTGACCTTGCCTGCCAGATTCACAGAAGGCAGTGCCCAGAAGGAAATTTTGATTTGCTTAGCATTGCGCAAACTCTCGATCTGACTTTCCGGAATGCTGATCTCAATCTCCCGCTCGCCCTCCTGAACCAGAACAGCGACAACCTGACCAGCACTGACAACCTGCCCCACTTCCGCGCTCAGAGCAGTAACCACGCCCGGTTTATCAGCCTTGAGCAAGCTATAATCCAACTGATTCAGCCCTTGTGCATATTGGGCGGAAGCAACCATCGCTGAAGCCTCGGCCACCTGAGATACATTGACATATTGGTCATACTGCATCTTGCTGATCGCACCCTGCTCATACAGTTTGCGGTACCTTTCAAGATTAGCTTCTGCCAAATTTAATTGCGATTGCGAAGAATAAACCTGCGCAGAATTGACATTAACCGTCTGCTGAATATCCTTAGCATCAATCTGCATCAAAACATCACCGGGATTTACTTCACTGCCTAAGTTGACGTATCTGTTGATTATTTTGCCGCCAACCTGAAAAGCCAATTGCGACTCATAACGACCTCTGACTTCCCCCGAATAATTAAATTTTGCGCTGCCGCTCTCTGCGCCGACCACAATCGTCCTGACTAGCGGCGTATTGTCTGCAATAGCTTGATGATTGAAAAAGGTATGCCAAAGAAAGAAAGTAAGTATGCCAAGAATACCAACTCCTAAACCAATATAGATGTTAGTCCTTTTTTTGAATAGTTCCTGCATCATTGAGCCTCCCGGAAATAGTTTTGACTGATGTCAGTCATTTTTGCCTTTAAAAATCCCCGCGCACTTTGCTAAATAACCAGTTGTAATTCATGATTCTCAATACTGAGAGCACCGGCAATCATCTTGCTAACGATTGCCAATCGCTGTCTTAGCTCGTTATCAGTTTTCTTTTGATAAAGCGCATGTGCGAAACATTGCATTACGGCAGCAATAAATTCCAGTGTCTCATCAATATGGTCTACATTGAAAATCCCTTGCTGATTTCCTTCCTCAATGATTTTCTTATTGAAAGGCAAGAACATGCTGCCACTCTGACGAATAAGCTTCTCGGTGATTTGCAAATGCTTATTGTAATACAGGAAATCAAAAGCCCAGCCATCCCCATTACGCAAATTCTCAAAAATCGTATAGAACATTCTTTCAAACTTTTGTATCGCAGTCATTTCCGAGTTCTCAATGCCTGCCAGCTTGGCAGATATTTGCGAAACATGCCTTTCCACCAAAGCCTCAAGCACTGCTTCTTTCGAGGCAAAATAGTTGTAGAACGTGCCTTGCGCTACCCCTATCGACTTCACAATATCGCTGACTGAAGTCTCGTCATAACCTACGGAATAAAATAATTCTTCTGCCGCGTCAATAATCTCATTACGTCTGACCACCGGGTCCTTGGTAATCCTCGCCATATAATCACTTCTTTCTCATACTGACTGATGTCATTCATATTATATTTTTATTATTTATCGTTGTCAACAAGGAAAAAATAAAGGGGATGAAA
>CAYLRW010000039.1:0-16899 GCA_964386405.1 uncultured Acidaminococcales bacterium
TCAAAGTTTTCTTCGTGATATCCGCTCCGTAACTGGAGCTCTTATATATTACCACTGGATTATAGGTAATGCAAACTGCCATTTCTTGATATTCATCCTTCTCTGGACTTTAATGTGTGTTTTTAGCACTTATAATCATGAATTCGCTCTAATTCTCTGCTTTTCTAGCCACTTTCCGCTTAATCCGTATTATAGTAACGACTTAGTGATATTCGTTCGGCGTAGTGGGAACGAATATCACTAAAAAAGGAAAACAGCACCGATTTCTCGGTGCTGTCTGTGGAATTGTTTTGAAATTAGCTATAATTGCGCTCACAGTTTATGGCGCATATGAGGGAATAAAAGCACGTCTCTGATAGATGAACTATCAGTTAAAAGCATGACAAGTCTGTCTATGCCAATGCCAAGACCACCTGTAGGCGGCAAACCATATTCCAGCGCATTGAGGAAGTCTTCATCCATCATATTAGCTTCTTCATCGCCGTTATTTCTTTCTTCAACCTGTTTCAGGAAACGTTCACGTTGATCAATCGGGTCATTCAACTCACTGAAACCATTACACATTTCTCGTCCATAAATATAGGCTTCAAAACGGTCAGTAATCTCAGGGTCAGCAGCACTGCTCTTTGCCAAAGGCGAAATTTCTTTTGGATGGCCAGTAATAAATGTTGGCTGAATCAACTTATCTTCAACGTATTCATCAAAGCAAGCATTAATGATTTTGCCTACACCAAAGGATTTTTCAATAGGAACATTAATACGTGCCGCCATCTTGCGAGCTTCTTCAACATCAGTAACACCGGTGAAATCTTCACCTGTGTACTTGGCAACAGCTTCAATCATTGTCATTCTTTGCCATGGCGATGCCAAGTCAATTTCCTGACCATTATAGGTAATCTGTTTGGTTCCAAGTACCTTCTCGGCCGTTTGCGAGATGATAGTTTCGGTTAAGTCCATCAAATCATTGTAATCCGCATAAGCTTGGTAAACCTCTACCATGGTAAATTCCGGATTATGTTTGATATCTATTCCTTCATTACGGAAAACACGTCCCAATTCATAAACGCGTTCGAAACCACCGACAATCAATCTTTTCAGATATAATTCCGGGGCAACGCGCATATAAAGTTCCATGTCCAGCGCATTGTGGTAAGTTATGAAAGGACGTGCGGTTGCGCCGCCAGCTATAGCATGCATAATAGGAGTTTCTACTTCGAGGAAATCCTTGTTATCCAGAATCTCGCGAATGCTCTTGATAATTTTGCTGCGCTGCAGGAAAGTCTTACGTACATCAGGGTTAACAATCAAATCAACATAACGTTGACGATAACGAGTTTCAATATCTTTCAGGCCATGCCACTTCTCAGGCAATGGGCGCAAAGCTTTGGAAAGTATTTCCAGGGAAACCGCTTTAATGGAAAGTTCACCCATGTGCGTACGAAAAACCGTGCCGCTGACGCCAATAATATCGCCAATATCCATTAGCTTAATTATGCCATAATTTTCCTCGCCCAAAGCATCCTTACGAACATACAACTGAATGCGGCCGGTCTTATCAAGCAAATCCAAAAAAGCTGTCTTGCCATGGCCACGAATAGCCATTACTCTGCCAGCCAGACTTACTACTGTCTCTTTTTCGGAAAGCTCTTCAAAATTATCAGCAACATCCTGGGCATGATGCGTCCAGCTAAATTTACGGCCGAATGGTTCCAGACCTAATTCAACCAATTGGTTCATCTTATTTATACGGAATTGCATTTGTTCATTAATTTCGGTTTCAGTCAAAGGTTCTTGTTCAACTGCCTCCGGGGTGTTTTTCTCTTCAGACATCATTTTCACTCCTAAGCATTATTGCAAATTAATCAAAAAATTCTATTCTATAGCAATTATTTTGTAGAAAAGACCGCCTGCAGGCGTTGGAACATTAACCTCTGCGCCAACCTTTTGGCCCAAAATAGCAGCGCCAACCGGAGACTCGTTGGAAATACGGTTCTCGGTAGGATCAGCTTCAGTTGTGCCCACCACTACATAGGTTTCTCTTTCATTAAATTCCATATCTTCAACAATTACCTTAGAACCCAACGTTACAACATCTTTGCTGATAGCGGCATCATCAATAATCTTTGCTGTACGGATCATTTTCTCCAGTTCAATGATCCTGCCCTCAACAAAAGCTTGCTCATTTTTTGCATCATCATATTCAGAATTCTCGCTTATATCACCGTAAGAAATAGCTACTTTAATTCTTTCAGCAACTTCCTGACGTTTAACAGAACGCAGGTTTTCCAGTTCGTCCTCTAACTTTTTCAAGCCAGCAACTGTAAGAATTGTTACTTTATCTGCCATATTCTATGCCCCTTTTTTTATGAAAATTTCAGTATATTCACTGCCCTCAATTATAATTTTTCGGACAAGGCTTGTCAACCTTTAGGCGTTGGGAGCACTGAGCCCAACATTCGCAAATTGCTGGATTGATTCGATTTCTTCTTCGGTAACAGGTTTTTCAAAATTACGAAACCCTGCCAGTCGAAAATCGTGTTTTTTAGCCAATTCGGCAATTGTGTCGATTTGCTTAATAGACAAATCTCTACCCAGCGTAAAATTCTCATAACGTCCTTCCAATGCCAGAATCATTGTTTCTGCCATGCAAGCATAGGACATATGATGAGGAAAACCAAAATTAAAACCAAAATCGACTTCTCCCGGAACACGGATAACACCGCCCTCAATAACCAACACATCCTTACGTGCTACGGATACTTCCCGTGAAACATTGCGCGGACGGGCAACATCACAAACAACAGCACCTACTTTAAGATCTTTTGGTTCAATCAGACAGTCAACGGCACTGGTTACAGTTATGACAACATCTGCATCACTTAAACTCTTCTTGACATCATTCGAAGTTGTCAGCTGTCCTTTGACATATGGCCTCATTTCATCAGCCAAAGCTTCCAGCCTTTCCTGATGACGTGCCACCAGAGTAATATCCTGAGCTTCTCTTGCCAGAATCCTTGTGCAAGCCGCGCCGATAGAACCGGTAGCACCAATAATTGCCACATGTGCGGTTGCTAAATCTTTGCCCATCAGACGTACAGCTTCACGAGTTCCCTGCAAAGCTGTGGCAACTGTGTAGCTGTTACCGCTGGTTACCGCAATATCGACGTTCTTAGCAATCGTAATACCTGCATCACCAACTATGGAAGTAAAAGCGCCAAGACCCACAATCTTTGCGCCTAAGTCCTGCGCCAACTGGCAGGCCTCAATTATTTTACCGGTTACATATTCTTCCGGCAATGTAACCATCTGTCTTGCTGTCAGCGGGCAGGCAATGAACCATCCCTCTGCCTCTGCATAAGGTGAACGAACTCCCGTAATATGCGAAATTTTAAAAGACTTAACATGCTTCATCGCACCTTCAATCCAGGAATCCGGCAGGTAGCGCATTATTGGGAATTTGCGCGCAAAATCATCAACCACCAGCGGATGAAGAACAAATGCGAATTTTTCCATTAAACTGACCCCTTTACACTAAAATATTCTATTCCCGGCTGGATATTATATTTCTTCAATAATCCTTCATACTCTACTGCTGTCAGCGGACCTCTGCCGCCGGCAAGTGCAACCAACGCAGCTTCCAAAACATTCGTGCCAAAGCTGCGGCCGTTAAAGTTCGGCGTCGTCGTAATTAAACAATAGACACCTGCCTTTTTAAGCAGGTCTCTGTCCTCTTTGGTGACAGTATTAGTAATTATTGTTTTTCCAGCCATTTGTGCAGGCATGAACTTACGAATAAAGTGAAAATCACCTGCAATTATATCATTTTCCAGAAAATATGCGGGATATCGCTCTATTCTCTGTGTTTGTTCTTTGCCAATCGGGTAAAACCAGCTGACAGGCAGCTTCGTAATTACAGGAGCAACTATGCTTGCTATCCACGCCAATACTTTTAGTGATTTTATTGGCATGTTAATATTCAAGCCAAAGATAAGATCACCAAAAGTAACCTGAGCTCCTGCTTCCGCTAAAGCCTCCGCCATGCCAAATCGATCAACACCACAAACCAGCAAGACCTTTTTTCCATAAAAATTTATTATACCATTTTTCTCCAAATTAGCAATTACAATACGTTCAAGCGAATTTTTCAAACCGCTGCCGTCAAGCACAGGAGTATTTTTAACTTTTTCTATCAGTTTCTTCGATTCGCTGAAGGTATAGCGTTTGCCGCCGGCAAAGATATAAAGGTCTGTTCCTCCCAAACCTATGGCGTCAACCTTGCCGTCATAAGCCGCAAATAACTCTTTAGCCTTTTCTTTATCGCCATCGGTTCCTCGTCTTGCAATACGGATTACTTCGCCATCAAAGTTTTCCTCCGTAACCGCGTCCCGTGAACTTGAACCCAAACTGATACTGATCACGCTTTTCAAATTCATGGCACCTTCTTAATTTTTTGCATAATGTCCTTAATTAGTTCCGGCTCCAGGTATTTGTCCTCTTCAATAGGAGACTCTCCCATCGTTATGCCGATAACGTGCTTGTCAATAATGGCTTCGGCCAGATTAATTCTCATGTTAGAAGCCGCGACTATAACTATATCACTTTCCCGCAATTTAGCAATAATACTCATTACTTCATTAAATAGCTGTACACCGTTTTTATCACGCAAAAATGCCCAGCGTTCTTTATCATTGAAGACAACAGAAAATTCTATGCCTTCCTGTGCTGCCAAAGTCAGAATTTCCTCCTTATTGCTAATGGGGAAAGCCACTAAAGCCACGCGACCGCCTTTACGTATTTCACCCAAACTTTCCACACGAGAAACAAAGGCTCTGTCTGTTGCATAAGCCTTGGCAACTTCTTGCTGCGAAAAGCCTTGCATTCGGAGTTCCAGCATCGCATCAATCTGTTTATGAATTTTATTTCTGTTAATCAGCTTATCACCAATACGTATAGGTTCCATGTCCAGCCTTCTCTATCCACAAAATAAAGTGTGCACATTCTGTGCACACTTTATTTTAGCATAAGTATTATGTATTCTCAACATCAATTTTGCTTAATACAACTCTGCGAATAATCATGTTCCGCTATTTTTGTTCCATATTCACGCAGCATAACTTTACAATCCTCTTCGGACTCTATCTGGTTAAACTTCGCACGATATTCAGCTGCATGCGGCAATCCTTTAATATAAGAATTGATATGCCTGCGCATTTCTTTAACAGCAACTATCTCGCCTTTAAAAGCAATCAACATTTCCAAATGTCTGATTATCATCACAAAACGCTCAGGCCACATAACAGGTGCCGGTAATTCTCTGCCGAGCAGCATCGCTCTTAATTCGTTGAAAATCCATGGATTGCCATCTGCTCCGCGGCCAATCATCAGTCCGTCACAGCCTGTTTCTGCCAGCATACGCGCTCCGTCAGCTGCATTTTTGATATCGCCGTTACCAAAAACAGGTATGTTGACTGCCTGTTTTACATCGCGAATCACTGACCAGTCAGCTTTGCCGGTATAAAATTGTTCACGTGTTCTGGCATGCACTGCAACAGCAGCAACTCCTGCCTTCTCAGCCTTCTTTGCAATTTCCACGGCGTTAATGCTCTTATCACTCCAGCCGGAGCGAAACTTTACCGTAACCGGTATCTTCACTGCTTCTGCCATCCGTGCCAGAATTTCATAGGCCAGTTCCGGATTTTTCATCAAGGCAGACCCATCACCATTATTGACAACCTTCGGTACAGGACAGCCCATATTGAAATCAATCATATCTGCGCCGGCTTTTTCCACAATTTCCGCCGCCCTCGCCAATTCATGCGGATCTGAGCCAAATAGCTGAATTGCTGTCGGTCTTTCGGCTTCATCAATCCGTAGCATCTCAAAGGTTTTGCAATTATTATATAAAAGTCCCTTGGCACTCACCATTTCGGAAACAGTAAAGCCACAACCTTGTTCACGACAGATAACACGGAAAGGCAAGTCAGTGATACCTGCCATAGGTGCGAGCGCCAAAGGTACTTCAAGCTCAATATTTCCTAGTTTCATCATGCACCTCAAACACAGAATAAGACCCGCTGCAGCGGGTCTTATTTTTATTTAGAATTACGCTCATGCAATATTCTTAAACCATCCAAGGTCAGGAAAGGTTCAACGACATTGATTAGTTTGGACTCAGCCGCTATCGTATTGGCAAAACCACCGGTAGCAATAACAAAAGCTTTGCCGCCAAGTTCTTCTATCATCCTGCTGACAATGCCATCCATCTGCCCAACAAAACCATAAATGACACCTGCCTGCATTGCTTTGACCGTGTTACGGCAAATCACCGTTCCCGGTGTAATCAGTTCAATTCTCGGCAGTTTTGCGGCTTTTTGAAACAGTGCCTCCGTAGAAATTCCAATACCAGGAGCAATCGCACCGCCTAAATACTCACCTGTTGGCAATAATGCACAAAAAGTTGTTGCCGTACCAAAATCTACAATGATCAAAGGACCTTTATCTCTGTATTTTTCATAAGCTGCCACGGCATTTACTATCCGGTCTGCGCCAACTTCTTTCGGGTTTTCATATCTGAGCTGCAAACCACTTTTGAGTCCCGGTCCTACAATTGTCGGTTCCTTTTCAAAATACCGTTCGCACATACGGCTTAGCGGTACCAACAGCGGTGGCACAACGCTGGAAATAATTACATCGGTAACTTCATTCATACTGACATGGCTGTAACCGAACATACTGCTGAGCAGGATGCCATACTCATCTGCAGTTTTTGATCTATCAGTGGAAAAACGCCAATGGACCAAGAGCTCACTATCCTGATAAACACCAGCTACAATGTTGGAATTTCCCACGTCAATTACTAATAACATTTTGTTTCCTCCCCACAGGTGGTAAAATTAAAAACTATTTTCGCTCTATCACAAAAAGACCAGCGTCAATTAATGCTTTGCGCACCTTTACCCCGACATAAGATGCGATAGCTGCTTTAATTATATCAAAAGGAAGAAAAGGTGCAATAGCAATAAGAACTGATTTTTCCCAAGTCATCGGTTTATGCAGAAAATACTGGAAGCTGAGCATGAAACCAATTAAACCCAAAATGTATGCGACAATCAAGGCAACCAACAGATAGAAAAAAGTTTTAGCATAACCAGCTTGCAAGTTTTTTTCTGTAAGAAGTCCAGCCAGCCAGGAACAAACAATAAAGCCAAAAATAAAACCGCCGGTAGGTCCAATTAACATAACCGCACCTGCTTGTCCCTGGTTAAAAACAGGCAGTCCCAAAACACCGAGCACAACCCAGACAATAATACTGATTGGGCCCCACTTATGGCCCAATAAAACACCACTTAACAAAACAACTAATGGTTGCAGTGTATGAGGTACTGGTCCGATAGGCACCACAATATAAGAGCTGATAATCATAAAGGCAGCAAAAATTCCCGCCAACATCATATTACGCAACTGCATTTTTAGTATTTTCCCCCTTCAGCCTGTGCTGACCTGATTGAAACATCTCCGGCAATTACTTTTACTTTTTCGCCGCCTCTTTCCACAATCAGCAAACCTTCTTCGTCAATATCCAGAGCTTTGCCGATATAGGTTTCGTTAGGTGCAACTACCTTGACTTCTTTGCCAAGAGTTGTTGACCACCAACGCCATTCTTCAAATATTGGTGCAAATCCTTCTGTTAGGGCTAACTCATAAAACTCTTCCAGATTTTTCAAAATCAAAGCCAAAAGCTCTGCCCTGTTGATTTTTTTTGCAGTTACATCAGCCAAAGAAGCAACGATATCTTTGAGCTCTTCTGATAAATTTTCCTTGGGAACATTAATATTGATGCCGGTTCCTATAACAATGTAGTTGATGTGACCAAATTCGGCATTCATCTCTGTCAGGATACCAACCATTTTTTTGCCCTCAATCAAAATATCATTAGGCCACTTAATACCTGCTTTTACGCCTGTATATTCATTAATTGCTCTTACTACTGCCACTGCAGCCAAAAGCGTGCATTTTGAAGCTTCCGATGGCAGGAATGGTGGTTTCAATACTACCGAAAACCAAATGCCACGGCCATATGGTGAAAACCAACCACGAGCAAGCCGTCCCTTACCGCCAACCTGTTCTTCAGCTATGCAGACCAAGCCATTTTCACAACCGGCATTGGCAAGCCTTTTAGCAACTTCATTAGTAGAAGTAACGGACTCATCATAGTTTATGCTGTGACCAAGCCACTTAGTCTCCAGGCGTGTTACAACCTCTTCCGGCCGTAAACTGTCAGGGGCGCTTTGCAATATGTAACCTTTTTTAGGAACGGAATCAATAATATAGCCGTTACTCTTCAAAACCTGGATATGCTTCCAGATTGCCGTTCTGGATACTTCTAGCAAAGCAGATAATTCTTCGCCGGACACTGGCTCTGGTGCTCTTTTCCGTAAAACTTCCAATATACGCTGACGCATTTTATCACACTCCACTTTTTTGTTATCCTTAGAATAGCAATAGGTTAACGTGTTGTCAAGCTATAAAAAAAGAGATTCCCTTTAGAAAGAAGGAATCTCTTTTATTCAGTATTATTCTTTGGTATTTGCAGAATGGGCTAGATCAGTTCCTGCGCTATCTTCTGCAGGCTGCAAAACATCTTTAGCAGTTTTTACATCGTCTGCTTTGCCGTCTTCCGCAACAGTTTCAGGTTCAACCGGAACAGGTGCCTCTTTAGGAGGTTCAGCTTTTTTTTCTTCTTTTGGCAGTATCTTGCCATGTTCCATCAATTGTTGTACTTCATAGCCTTCCAAAGTTTCGCGTTCTATCAAAGCTTCGGCTATCAAATGCAGCTTGTCGATGTTATCCTGCAGCAGTTTGACTGTTCCTTGGTAAGCTTCATCAATAAATTGACGAATTTCGCTGTCAATCTGAGCGGCAACTTCTTCACTGTAATCTTTGTCTCTGCCGATATCCCTGCCGAGGAAAACCTGATCCTGCCGATGTCCAAATGTTACAGCACCGAGCTTCTCACTCATACCATACTCACAAATCATCTGGCGGGCAAGGCTGGTAGCGCGCTGCAGATCATTGCTGGCACCGCTGGAAATTTCATTAAGTACCAACGCTTCGGCTACACGGCCACCAAGCAGCAACTTGAGTTCGTCTAACAATTCACTGCGTGTTGCGTAATAACGGTCCTCTTTTGGCAGGCTCAAAGTATAACCACCCGCACGTCCGCGCGGAATAATCGTAACTTTGTGCACCGGATCAGTATGGTCAAGCAGCATGCCGACCAAAGTATGACCGCCTTCGTGATAAGCCGTGAGTTTCTTTTCATTATCGCTGATTACGCGACTCTTGCGCTCTGGTCCCATCATAACGCGTTCCGCAGCCTCTTCCATTTCAGACATGGTAATTTTTTTCTTATTGCGTCTTGCGGAAAGCAAAGCTGCTTCATTAACGAGGTTGCTCAGATCAGCGCCGGTGAATCCAGGAGTGCGTCTTGCAACAACATCCAGATTGATATCTTCACCAATAGGTTTTCCCTTAACATGTACTTTCAATATTTCCTGGCGGCCTTTAATATCAGGACGGTCCACAACAATCTGACGGTCAAAACGGCCTGGACGTAACAAAGCTGGGTCCAGTATATCCGGGCGGTTCGTTGCCGCAATCATGATGATACCTTCATTAGCGCCAAAACCATCCATTTCAACAAGCAGCTGGTTCAAAGTTTGTTCACGTTCATCATGACCACCGCCAAGACCGGCACCCCTTTGTCTGCCGACAGCATCAATTTCATCAATGAAAATAATGCAAGGAGCATTTTTTTTGGCTTGTTCAAATAAGTCACGCACACGTGAAGCACCGACACCAACAAACATTTCCACGAAATCAGAACCGCTGATGCTGAAAAATGGTACGCCAGCTTCTCCTGCAACGGCTTTCGCCAACAAAGTCTTACCTGTACCAGGAGGTCCGAATAACAAAACACCCTTTGGTATTCTTGCACCCAATTCGTTGAATTTCTTCGGTTGCTTCAAAAACTCCACTACCTCTTCCAGCTCTTGCTTGGCCTCGTCGGCACCCGCTACGTCCTTAAAGGTAATTTTTACTTTTTCATCGCCATACATCTTAGCTCTGCTTTTCCCGAAAGACATCACACGTCCACCGCCGCCTTGGCTTTGCTGCATCAACAAGAACCAAATACCAACAATCAACAGCATCGGTAAAATAGAGGAAATAATATTCATCCACCATGGCGGCTGCGGTGGCAATTCCGCTTTGATATCCACATCATGGCTTCTTAATGTATGGATAAGTTCCGGATCCTCCGGAGCAATTGTAGTAAAATCAGCGCCTGACTTTAATTTACCGGTAATGACATTTTCTACTATAGTTACACGCTTAACTTCATCCTGCTGTACCTGTTTGATAAAATTACTATAGGAAATATCCGTTTTACTGACAGTATTCGTAGAATAATATTCAATAAGCCAGATGGCAACTATGATAATCAGCAGATAAAAGCTGACATTTCTAAAAAATTTGCCCACAAAAATGCCCCCTTCCTAACTTTTCTATACTATAACATTGTATAATGATACACTAATCTGATTTTTAGGACAAGTGCATTTATTTTTTGGCGAAAACAGCTGGTTTCAAGATACCTATGACCGGCAAATTACGATAATCACCGGCAAAATCAAGACCGTAGCCAACTACGAATTCATCCGGAATTTCAAAGCCAACATAATCGGCATTCATGCCATTAACTCTTCTGGAGCCTTTATCCAGCAAAACAGCTGTTTTTACTGATAAAGGATTTCTGGTCAAAAGCAAATTGGAAATTTTTTCCAAGGTCAAACCGGTATCAATAATATCATCAACCAAAAGAACATGTTTGCCGGCAATATTTTCGTCAAGGTCCTTGGTAATGTTAATACTACCTGTGCTGATAGTGCTGTTACCATAAGAAGATGAAATCATGAAGTCCAGTCTAACTGGCAGGTCTATGTATTTAGTCAGCTCAGCAGTAAAATAAACCGCTCCTTTTAACAATGAAACGACAACTAACCCCTGACCGGCATAATCTTTGGTAATTTGTTCACCCAGTTCTTTAATTCTCTTTCTTATTTCGTCTTCATCAAATAATACTTGCTTTATATCTTTATGCATATTATTTTCCTCCTTCTATTAGCGTGAACACCAGCCATTCCCGGAAAGATTTGTCCACCTTCCATCCTGCTGCCTGTTCATTGATTATCCATAATACATCACTGCCGGAGCATACCAGCAGCAAAGCGTCACGCTCGGCCTGCGGTATTTTTTTATCTATCAGATATTCCTTAAGCTTTTTGGCATAACCATTTCTTGTTCTGAAACGATCGCCATTTTTTCTATTTCGTATCTCTATTATACCAGTAACGAGACTTCTCGGATATACTGCCTGCTTCCTCGTTGGAAGCGGTTTTTCACCTATAACGCTCTCAACAGTTAAAATCTGGTCATTCGGCAGTTTTATCCGCCCCGGCACAGGCAAAACAGAGAGAAACTCTTCTACAGCTTCCGCTTTGCCTAAATGAGAAATCTTCAAAAAACCATAGGCATATTCAGCTTTGACTCCAGGCAAATTCAAAACCGCTCCGCTGCGTCCTTTTTTTATCAGCAGCAATAATGCCTCTATATGCTTGCTTTCCAGCTGCCCAGCTTTTTCTTTGGCATAATTCTGCAAGGCCAGCATCAGTATTCTCGTTGATAAAGCTGGTGCTATTTCAGAAAACCCTTTCACGCAAAGCAAATAGGAATTATCTTTTATCTGGCCGTTTTTTTGCAAATAATCACGGGCAAGTTGTTCCAGAAATTGCTGGTCACGCGCTGCTAATAAGGCGGTTGTGGCTAATACCCGCTTTATTTGCGGGTTATATTTCTCCAGCATTGGCAGCAGTTCTTTGCGGATACTGTTTCTTTTGTAATCTATACATTCATTGCTGCTATCAGTGCACCAGTCAATGCCTTGCTGCCTGCAGTACTCTTCCATATCCTGCCTTGCTGCCTCCAAAAAAGGTCTGACAATCAAACCATTTCTTGTCTGCATCCCACGCAGTCCGCGTGTGCCTGCTCCACGCAATAAATTCATCAGCACAGTCTCAGCCTGATCATCCTGGTGGTGTCCAGTGACAATAGCAGCTGCATTAAGTTTATCGCAATTTTCTCTTAAAACCTGATACCTTAGTTTGCGGGCAGCTTCCTCAACTGATATCTTTTCCCGTTCAACCAACTGCTTCACGTCAACATCAGCCCTTATAAAGGGCAAATGGCGTTCTTGGCAAAACTTTTCAACAAAACGGGCATCCCTTTCGGCTTCTTCGCCTCGCAAATGATGCTGGACATGACAGACAAAAACCTGCCAGCCCTCTTCCCGCCCAACTTGCTGCAGGACAGAAGTCATTGCCAAAGAATCAGCGCCGCCGGAGCAGGCAGCTAAAAGGACTGCTCCCTGCGGGAACAGTTCTTGTTTTTTTAAAAGCCGTTCCAGCTTCCGGCTAATTGGTTCTCTAGCCATAGTGCCTCCTAAAAACAAAACGGGCACTCCAAAAGAAGTGCCCAATGTATCAAAATTTAATCATTTTTGCGGCTAGCACCGCGACCACCGCGTTTTGATTCCGTATTTCGTTTCAAATCCAGCAATCTATCGTCACTATCTTTAAGGAAACGTGATAACTTATCTTCAAAAGTAAGGGTCGGCACCACCTTTGGTGTCATAGGGCGACGTTCTACAGGTCTTTTGGGAGCCGGCGGCGGCATCAGCTGCTTAATAGATAAGCCAATTTTGCCTTTTTCGTCAATCGACAAAACTTTAACTGTTACTTTGTCCTTTTCCTTCAAAAAGTCATGAACGTCTTTAACATAAACATTAGATACCTCGGAAATATGGATAAGGCCAACTTTTCCTTCCGGCAATTGCACAAAAGCACCAAAATTTGTAATTCCGGAAACTTCGCCTTCCACGATAGCGCCTACTTCAAGAGCCATAAAGATCAATGATCCCCCTTATAATTTTTGTTCTTGCGACTAATTATAACCTTCGAAGCAAATTGGTGTCAACCGGAAAAACAATTTACTGCTTTCCTTTCGCCGGCTGCGTGCCTTTTTCTTCAATAATGAACAAAGGTACCTCGTCTTTGCCAACCATATTATGTTCTTCACGAGCTAGTTTTTCAATGTATTTGAGGTCATCCAGCTTCTGCCGTTCGGCTTCCAGTGCTTCCTGTTCTTCCTTCAACGACTCTATTCTTTTCTGCGTATTTTCCAATTCCTTATTAACCTGGTAAATATTATACTCCTTGTGGGCCAATGCCAGCAGGAAACACAAGGCTATAAACAGCAGCAAAAGCTTAAAGCCATTAATACGTCTTCTCTCTCTTGCCATCACTCTGCCTCACACTCCATCTACTTATGTCTATAGTATATCATTTAACCCAACATTGTGCCTATATAAAAAACAACCTGTTGGTTACCCAACAGGTTGCACAGTATTCAAGAATACAATCAACAATTATTTTTTCTTGTTAACTACGTCTTTGAATGCTTTACCAGCTTTGAACGCAGGTACAGTAGCTTTAGCGATTTTAATGGCTTCGCCTGTACGTGGGTTTTTGCCAGTGCGCGCAGCGCGAACGCGAGGTTCGAAAGTACCAAAACCAATTAATTGTACTTTTTGTTTCTTTGCGACAGCAGTTTTAATAGTCTCGAGCAAAGCACCTACTGCCTTTTCAGAATCTTTTTTGGTCATACCGGTCTTTTCTGCGACAGCTGCAATCAATTCACTCTTGTTCACAATAAAATCCTCCTTGATTTTTTATTTGTACGGTGCCTAAGCTAAGTACATTACTAACTTATGCCTATAATTCGTTGTTCTTCGCATTATTCCTGCTTCTCAACAAGGTTTTTTAATGTTTTTTTTAATTTTTTTCATTTTTTTTAGCTTCCTGCCACAAATTTTCAAGTTCGACCAGAGAAAAATCGGCCCAACTTCTGCCTGAAACAAGCACTGACTGTTCAATGAAATTGAACCTGCTCACAAATCTGTTGTTTGCTCTGTTAAGAGCTGTTTCCGGCTCTAATCCTAGATGTCTGGCATAATTGGCAATGGCAAACAGCACATCTCCTATCTCCCATTCAACATGATCATTGTCGTTTTCAGCTACAGCTTCCGCAACTTCTTTTAGTTCTTCTTCTATTTTTTGCCAAACTTCAGCAGCATTTGGCCAGTCAAACCCGACTTTTGCTGCTTTAGACTGCAATTTATAGGCTCGCATCAACGTTGGCAGGCCAGGTGAAACACCATCCAAAACCAACGTTCTTTCCTTTTTCTCTTCAGCTTTGATTTTTTCCCAGTTAGTAATTACTTCCTCAGAGCTACCAACTTCAATCGTACCAAAAACATGGGGATGCCTGTTAATTAGCTTCTCGACGATGTCATCGATGACATCCTGCATTGTGAAACCGCCTTCTTCTTCGGCAAGACGAGCGTGAAACACCACCTGCAGCAAAACATCGCCCAACTCTTCTCTCATCCCAATCAGATCTTTGTTATCAATAGCTTCCAGCAGTTCATAGGTTTCTTCAATCAAGCCTTTGCGAATACTCTCATGCGTTTGTTCCCTATCCCAGACGCAGCCGCCTGGTTCGCGCAAGGTCTTAACAACTTCAATCAAAGGTGTCATATTCATTTTGCCTGTTTTTAAAGCAGGCACAAAAACCGTTGTCAGATGATCAATATTTTCCTGCCGGTCCAATTCATAGAGTGGAACAGCTTCACACACTTCATCAGGAAGGCCAAGATTGCGCATGAAGAAGACTTCATCTTCATCTGCCAATACTTCCATCAGATTTAGTTTTAGCTCCGCAGCAACCATTTTACTGTAAACCTGGGTAATAATCAAAGGATACTTACCGGCATCAGCCAATAATCTTTCATCGGCTGCATCAGCAATTCTAAGACCGGTGATAGGATCCAGATTCAATCTAACATAAGCCAAATCAAGAAAACTCATCGCCGGCAGAATTTCAAGCTCCAAGCCCTGCTTTGTGCAAAAGTCACGCAAAAGAACAACTGTTCTTTCTGCCACCAATGGACTGCCTGGTACTGCATAAACAACCTTGCTGTCCTTGGCTTCTGCCAAAACATAATCAACTATTTTAGCGTAAACTTCTTCAAATGTACGTCCTTCTTCATAAAAATGGTCGCAGCTGACAAATTTCAATTCCTGCTTTTCCAGCTCCGCTACTGTAGGATGCATGGCTGTGCGCAAAATAACCTTTTCTGCATTTTCCAGTGCGTGCTTTGTTTCCAAAGAAAGATAACCGGCGCTGCCAGGGCCTAAACCTACTATTGTAAGACTTCCATTACTCATTTTTCATCCCTCATCAAATGAAGATTTTTGCAAAACTTTATCAGTTTACTACCTATGAAAGGTATTTTGGCCATTTCTGCCTGTTTTAATTCACTGCTAAAAATAAGTGCCAAGAAATATGCCAGGCCGCCTATGAGAATTGCCAGCAATGTACTGACTGTATTTCCTGCTAAATATCTTATCAATTCTACATAGGAACAATAGGCACAGATTCCCATCAAAATTGCTGCTGCAAAGATTTTTGCCGCAGTCTTCAGTGGGAAGGAAAAAGTGGAATAACGCAGGAGGAAAAATAAATTCAGCGCTGCCGCCAAGCCAAAATTAATATTGGTTGCCCAGGCAGCTCCCACGATACCATACGTCGGCACTGCAGTCCACTGCCAGACCAGATATATTTTAAGCAAGGTACTGACTATCATGTTCAGCATCGGCATCATCGTCATGCCCATACCCTGCAGCATACCTGTTGTAATCTGGTGTATGCCCAGAAGTGAGATTGCCGGAGCCAGATGGGCAATCGAAGAAGCGGCAGCCCTTGTTCCGTATAACAGCAGTGAAATTGGCTCTGATAAAACTGCCAGTCCTACTACTGCTGGGAAAGTCAGCAAAAGACATAAACGAATAGCGGTAAGTGACTTTTGGCGAATACCTTCGAAATTCTGGAGTGCGTGCGCTTCAGAAACAGCAGGTACTATACTGGCCGCTAATGATGCCGTTGGAATTGTCGCCAACATAACGAGGGGCAGACCCATGCCGGCAAAATAGCCAAAAAGTGTAGTTGCCTGTTCCACGGTGTGGCCAGCTGCTTCCAAGCGTCCTGGAATAATGAGCATATCAATACCTGTAACCACCGGCAGCATAATATTAGCGCAGGATACCGGCAAAGCCAGTTTCACCAGACGCACAGCAATTTCTTTGACGGATTCCTGTGCGGCAGTATAACTCGTGCCCTTTTGCCGCTGCCAATTCTTGCGATACTTTGCGTAAAAAAAGGAAAGCACGAACAAACCGGTTACAGCTCCCGGAACTGCACCAAAGGCCGCACCTGCCGCAGCATACTCCAAACCGTACGGTAACAGATAATAAGCAAGTACAACCATGGTTATCACCCTGACAAACTGCTCTAAAATCTGTGAGACTGCCGGCGGCGTCATCATCTGGTGGCCTTGAAAATAGCCTCTGAAACTGGCGAGAATGGTTGCGAAAAATACTGCAGGTGTCAGCGCAATCAAAGCTTGGTATGCTCTTTCATCGCGAATTATATTGTTGTCAATCAAAAAACCTGCCATACCATATAAAACTGCTGCAAAGAAAATGCCAGTGACAACCATCAGCACCAAAGAAACGCGAAAAATCCTGGCAGCACCACCATAATCATTCTTTGCTATTTTTTCTGCCACTACAATAGAAATAGCAATTGGTATACCTGCTGATGAAACCGAAACCATCAGCAGATATACGGGGTAAGCCATCTGATAAAGGCCAATGCCTTCGC
>CAYLRW010000040.1:0-14145 GCA_964386405.1 uncultured Acidaminococcales bacterium
CACCCTTATGAATAACTTCTTTATATTTTTGCAATACAGCCATTTTTTGTCTGCTGAGCAGCAATGCGGTCGGCTTATGCTTATTCAGGCAAGCTGCCTGCCAAGCTGTTGCTGTTTCCAAAGCATCAGCAGGACGATAAACAGAAAGTCCCGGAATCAAACGCAGGCTCATAGTCTGTTCAATCGGTTGATGGGTCGGCCCATCTTCGCCCAAAGCAATACTGTCATGAGTGAAAACAAATACAGATCTGATGCCCATCAAAGCTGCCATTCTGAGAGCAGGGCGCATGAAATCAGAGAATACAAGGAAAGTACCGCCGTAAGGAATAAATCCTCCGTGCAGAGCCATACCATTGACGACTTTACCCATAGCGTGTTCACGTACACCAAAGTGGATATTTCTTCCTGTACGATCTTCTGCAGAGAAGAAACCGCCACCTTTGATATCGGTTTTATTAGATGGTCCAAGATCAGCTGAACCACCGGCCAATTCAGGCAGCAGCATCGCTAATTTCTGGATTATTTCCCCCGAAGCTTCACGTGTGGAGGTTTTGCTTACATCGGCAAAAACTTTTTCCAGACTGTCCAGATTAACCATTGTATCGCCGGCAATACGTCCTGCTAATTCAGCAGCCAGCTCCGGATATACTACAGCATAGTCAGCCATCAAACTCTGCCATTCTTTTTGCTTTTCCGCACAAGCCGGGAGTTTTTTCTCGAAATAGGCTTTA
This sequence comes from uncultured Acidaminococcales bacterium, assembly GCA_964386405.1. Taxonomy (GTDB): domain Bacteria; phylum Bacillota; class Negativicutes; order Acidaminococcales; family Acidaminococcaceae; genus RZYP01. The sequence goes on from CAYLRW010000040.1 coordinate 732, forward strand.
ACAGATTCAGGGATATAGAAGGAATTACCAAGCGGCCAACCGCCATCTTCCTTGGTCTTAGCCAAAGCTTCTGTACCAAGAGGTTCACCATGCGCAGAAGCACAGTCTTGTTTAGGACTGCCACAGCCAATATGTGTGCGTACCATTACCAAACTTGGACGCTTCTTCTCAGCTTTGGCTTCTTTCACGGCAGCAGCTATACCATCAATATCTTCTGCATCATCAACACGCACTACGTGCCAGCCATAAGCTGTAAAACGTGCACCGACGTCCTCACGGAAGGCTATATCCGTACTTCCTTCGATAGTAATCTTATTATCATCATAGAGCAATATTAATTTACCTAAGGCCAATGTGCCTGCCAGAGACGCAGCTTCGGAAGCAACACCTTCCATCAGGTCTCCATCAGAGCATATGCCATAGGTATAATGATCAACTACTTTGAAACCTTTTTTATTATACTTGGCCGCCAACATTTCTTCCGCAACGGCCATACCGACGGACATTGCGAAACCATGTCCAAGCGGTCCTGTGGATGCTTCTACGCCAGGTGTAAGACCATATTCAGGATGTCCTGGAGTTCTGGATCCCCATTGACGAAAATTCTTAAGCTCTTCTAAAGATAAGTCAAACCCGGCAAGGTGCAGCATAGAATACAGAAGTGCTGAGCCGTGTCCTGAAGACAGTACAAAACGATCGCGGTTAAACCATTGAGGGTCACTAGGATTGTACTTAATAAATTTGTCCCACAAAGTATACATTAGTGGTGCGGTGCCAAGCGGAAATCCCGGATGCCCGGAATTAGCTTTTTCGACAGCATCAACAGAAAGAAAGCGAAGCGTGCTGATCGCTGTACGATCAATTGTTTTCATCAATGAACCTCCTCAAAGCAGTAAAAAATATAAACTCTTATTTATTATAAGATAAACAAAGATCAATTAAAAGAGTTAATTGTTATTTATTTAACAATAATTTAATAATATCCGCTCGTGTTACCATCCCAACTATCTTACTGCCGTCTACTACCGGAACTTGTTTTATATTGTGATCAAGCATCAGATGAGCAACTTCACCGATGTCTGTACCTTCTTTTACCGTTATTACATCTTCTGTCATGATATCGGCTGCTCTTTGAGCTAACATCTTTTTAAAATCTTCATTATATGTATCGACACCATGATAATAAATAACGGCACCAAGCAAATTAATAAACTCAGGTAAACGTGGCGTCGTCTCCAGCCTAAGTAAGTCACCTTCAGTAACTATACCAACTAGATAGCCACCATCACTTAAAACTGGAATCCCTGATATCCTATTTTTTGTCAGCACTTCAACAATTTCTTCAATAGAACTATTACGATTAACACTAATTACATTGTTGACCATGACTTCCTCAACTTTCATAGAAAACACCTCCTACATTTTTAAAATAAAGTTAATTACTGGACAAAGAAGGTCGCCTACTTAAAAGCAGACAACCTTCTTTAAATTTATTGTTCTTTCAATACTGAACGTTCAAGTATAATTTTTTCCGCTAATTTCTGCGGCACATCTTCATAATGGTCGAATTTCATTTCAAATGTGCCCAAACCTTGAGTTAGTGCACGTAAATCAACGGCATATTCAGAAATCTCAGCGTATGGTACCTGCGCTTTAACACAACTCAAACCATCATCCATACTTTGCATACCGAGTATGCGCCCTCGTTTAGTATTTAGATCCCCTATAACATCGCCCATCATGCTTTCAGCGCAACGAACATCCAGATTATAGTATGGTTCCATGAGTACAGGTGCGGACTTTTCTGCCGCTTTTTTAAATGCTTCATGAGATGCGATTTTAAAAGCCATTTCAGAAGAGTCTACAGTATGATAAGAACCATCAAGAAGTGTAATACGTACGTCCACTACCGGATAGCCAGCCAAAATGCCGTGTTCCATTGACTCACGCATACCTTTTTCAACCGCTGGAATATATTGTCTCGGCACCGCACCGCCAAAAATCTTGTCGACAAATTCAAAGCCTCCGCCTGGTGGCAATGGTTCCATCTTGATAACAACATGCCCATACTGTCCGTGGCCGCCGCTTTGTTTTTTATGCTTGCCTTCAACTTCCGCAGAGCTCCTGATTGTTTCACGATATTCAATAGTCGGTGCTTTTAAAATAGCTTCAACGCCGAATTTTCTTGCCATTCTTTCCATAATTATTTCTATGTGCTGATCGCCCATACCACTAATCAGAGTTTCTTTAGTTGTGGTGTTCTTAGTGACAATAATGGTTGGATCCTCGTCCATAAGTCTGGAAAGAGCTGTTGCAACCTTTTCTTCTTCGCCCTTTTTCTTAGCCAGGATAGCACGTGTATACATTGGCAGAGGAAAAGCAATAGGTGCAAATTTCACAGGAGCATTCTTATCGCTAAGAGTGTCACCTGTAGAAGTATATTGCAGTTTGGCAACAACACCGATATCACCGGCAGATATTGCTTTTAAAGGGATCTGGGTTTTACCGCGCATTGTGAAGACAGTACCAATTCTTTCCTCATGATCACGACTGGCATTATAGATAACGGAGTCCCCAGTAATCTTACCGGAAAATACTCGGAAGAAGCTCAAACGGCCAACAAATGGATCTGACGTGGTTTTAAAAACTAAAGCAGCCATTGGTGCATTGGCGTCTCTGATTTCTTCCTCACCTGTTTTTTCATTTATTACTACAAAATCATTCAAAATGGCCGGATATGTATAGTCAATAATTGCATTCATTAACCTTCCCAAGCCTATATCTTTGTAAGCACTGCCGCAAAGTACCGGGAAAATAACAGCATGCCTTATACCTTTGATAAGGCATTTCATGATTTCTTCATCGCTGATCGTTTCACCATCAAGATATCGCATCATGGCATCATCATCAGCTTCTACCGCTGCCTCAATCATTTTTGCGCGTGCTTCATTTGCATAATCAATCATATCATCAGGAATATCCATTTCTATTGAATCATTCCCGTTGGCTTTATATGCCTTCATTTTAAAAACATCAATGAGTCCACAGAAATTATCTTCTTTTCCTAGTGGTAACTGTAGTGGCAGGACTCGCTTGCCAAACTTATTTCTTAAATCATCAAGAATGCTATCAAAATCAGCATTCTCACGATCCATTTTATTTACAAAGCAAATTCTTGGCAAACCTGCCTCTTCTGCAAGCTTCCAACATTGCTCGGTGCCTACCTGCACGCCTGATGTAGCGCAAACAACTATTAAAGCGCTATCAACGGCACGAAAAGCACATTTTACTTCTGCTACAAAATCCGCAAAACCCGGGGTGTCGATAAAGTTAATCTTGGAATCGCGCCATTCAACCGGTGCCAAAGTTGCATTTACTGAAACTTTTCTTTTAATTTCTTCCGGCTCATAGTCCGTGGTGGTAGCTCCATCTTCCACTTTGCACATCCGGGAAATTGCACCGGAGCGATACAGCAAAGCTTCTGTAACAGATGTTGTTCCCGCTCCACCATGGCCTACAATTGCGACGTTTCTAATCCGATCTCCAGTATACTCTTTCATACATGCTTCCCCCTTATCCGAATTATTTAACAGCTCAACAATTCTATGAAACAATACCCTTTTCCTTCTTTTTGTTCAGCCGTAGAACAATATTTAATTTTTTGACTTTTTATGTTAATTACTTGACACTTTGCAAAAAAGCCGCTTGCATTAGCAAGCGGCTTAATTAAATACTATTGATTTTTCTCGAGTTTTTTCTTTTTCCAACGCTCCCATAAAACATATCCATAGATTAGTGCAACCATTGTGGCGATAATAGCCAAACGGTCTAAATGCTGCTTGTAATTAACAACATCATGACCAATAATTACCTCCAAAGCAGTGGACGGGAACTTTCCTATAAATGTCGCGATAATATAGTCGCGCACACTCATTTTGCTAACTGCACCTAAAGCAGTTAGAATACCTGAAGGAAAATAAGGAAGCGTTCTGGCTATTGCCATAACCTGCAAACCTTTTTCCCCGCTCATCTCATCTAATTTTTCAAGGTTTTTGCTTTTGCTTATGATTACCTCTGCCGATTCACGAAAAAAATACCGCATAAGCAGAAAGCTTATAATGACTCCAATGGACTCTGCCATCCACGATACTAAAACACCCAGTGGCAAGCCGAACAATAAACCATTGCCAGTGGAAATAAAAATTGAAGGCAAAAAACCGACTGCATTAACTAGAATATCCAAAAAGAAACTTACCAAGAGCGCCCAAGCACCAAAAGAGCGCAAAAAATCTATCAGTTCATCAACATTACCGCTTGTTGTAAGCTTTAAAATATTTGGAAAAAAATCAGGTACTAGCAGGTGGATGACCAAAAGCATCAATAATAACAGCAGAAAGGCACCAACTTTAACATAGGCTTCCTGTTCATACCAAGGTTTATCTTTATGATTCATATTAGCCTCTTTCAGTATCTATAAGTTAAAAACATGTTGGAATCTTTCATCAAACTGATTTTTTAAAACAATTTCAACATCACTGAACATAGTTGGTTCCGCTATCGTTTTTTTCGCTAAAACGCGTGCTTCAAGCAACACATCCATATCATGCAGTATATCAGCAATATGCAAATCAGGCAAGCCATGCTGCCGCATTCCAAACAGCTGTCCAGCACCCCTTAATTCAAGGTCTTTTTCTGCCAAAATAAAACCGTCTGAACACTCATGCATAATTTTCAAACGCGCCAAAGTCTCTGGTTTATCAGAATCTGTCAGCAAAACACAATATGATTGATTATTGCCACGCCCAACACGTCCTCTTAATTGGTGCATCTGTGCTAAACCAAAACGATCAGCACCTTCAATGACCATCAACGATGCGTTTGGAACATTGACACCTACTTCAATAACCGTTGTAGCTACTAAAACATCTATACTGCCATTAATGAAGCGCTGCATAACATTTTCTTTTTCGCTTTCTTTCATTCTGCCATGCAGCAACCCACAGGCAACGCCGCGTAAGTACCCATTTGAAATTTCCTCATATACTTCACTGGCTGAATTAACATCAAAAGCTTCTGATTCTTCTATAAGTGGGCAAACAATATACGCCTGATGTCCTTTTTTGACCTCTCGCAGCATACCAGCATATATTTCAGGCCGTTTTTCATTTGTGAAACAAAGAGTTTCTATAGGTTTCCTTCCTGGTGGCAACCCACGCATAACCGAAACATCCAGGTCACCATATACCGTAAGAGCCAAAGTACGTGGAATAGGAGTAGCAGTCATGACCAGAACATCTGGCGAAAACTCTGACTTATTAGCTAGTTTTGCTCTCTGCTCTACACCAAAACGGTGTTGTTCATCAGTAATTACCAAAGTTAATGCATTGAAAATTACCTCATCCTGAATGAGAGCATGAGTTCCTACAATAATATCAATATCGCCACTAGCCAAACTAGCCAATATTTCTTTACGCCTTGTACCTTTGACGTTACTTGTCAGAAGCTCAATCCGAAACGAAGTTTTTCCCATAAAGTCCTTTAGGGTCTGTAAATGCTGCTGTGCCAATATCTCTGTAGGAACCATTATACACCCTTGATAACCATTCTCAGCTGTCTTGGCTAATGCGAGTGCGGAAATAACAGTTTTACCTGAGCCAACATCTCCCTGCAATAAACGGTGCATTGGTTTTTCATCCTGCATATCAAGCGATATCTCCTGCCAGGCTTTTTTTTGGGCGTCAGTCATTTGAAAAGGCAAACTGTCAAGAACACTATTAACTCCTAATCCATCCTTCCCATGCTTTATACCTTTTTTACCAGACTTGACTTTATTTCTATAGTAAAGTAAGCCACACTGCAGTAAATATAATTCTTCAAAGATAAACCTTTTTTTTGCTTCCTTAAGAAGTCTGAAATTCTTAGGAAAATGTATATTGTTAAGCGCCTCTAGCCGACCCAGCAATTTTCGTTCAGCAATAATTGTCTGTGGCAGAGATTCAGGTAGATTTTTTTCAGCCAACTGCAAAGCTTGTTTGACAGCTTTTCTCAAATCATTCTGCGTAAGAGACCCAGCCAAACTATAGACGGGTAAAATTCCCAAGCCAACCTGCTCATTTTCACTTTCCAAAATTTGTAAGGAAGCTTCCGTAACCATGCGAGCATTTCTGCCTGGCTTCACTTTACCCGTTGCAATTGCTTTAGCGCCAACCTTAAGTTTTTTTACTAAAAATCTTTGCTGAGCAAAAAAATATATTTCCGCGTAGCCTGTTTCATCGCGCACCGTCACCAGACTGTAGCGTTTTCCTTTATGTGAATACTTCTCAGATGTATTCACAATTTCGCAAGCAAAAATCTGTTTCTCATTATTTGTTGCAAGTTCTCTTATCTTTTTAAACCTGGAGTAATCAATATAACAGTCTAAACGTGGATACATATTTAATACGTCACCAATCGTCTCAACATTAAGTTTCTTAAAATCTATTGCTTTCTTTGCACCAATTCCCTTTAACGTTGTAACAGGCTCATGCCACCACAATTAAATCACCACCAATTCAGGTCTTACTTTTTTTTCTTGCATTTTAGTACCAGTCTATGGTAACATACTATTGTTGAATTTATAAAGAGGTTTTTGCCCTATACTTAAAGGAGGTGCGACTATGGCAAGCATTTGTGAAATTTGTGGCAAAGGTGAGATGGCCGGTTCTAATGTCAGTCACTCTAATAGACATACAAAACGTTCGTGGAAACCAAATATCCAACGCGTAAGAGCAGTTATTGAAGGCTCAACTCGTGGCGTTAACGTTTGTACCCGTTGCCTACGCTCCGGGAAAGTCAACCGTGCAATTTAATCGTTATTGTAAAAAATGAAACCAAATACCAAGTGGTGGTTGGTTTCTTTTTTTATGCCAATATATGATATTTTCGCGACCTGCTTTTAAATAGTTAAACTGTTATTAGCTTATTTTTATTATAGCCTATTTTGCTGTCTTCTTGTATAAAAAAGCTCCAACCTTTTTAGGTTGGAGCTTTTTTTATTTAGCATAATCAACAGCACGGGTTTCACGAATAATGATTACCTTAATCTGGCCAGGATATTCCATCTCTGCCTCAATCTTTTTAGCTATGTCACGTGCAAGGAGCACTGATTCAGCATCATCGATCTGGTCCGGTTTGACCATTATTCTGATTTCACGGCCTGCCTGAACTGCAAAACATTTTTCAACGCCGGCAAAAGACTCGGAAATCTCTTCCAATCGAGTTAAACGTTTCAAATAACTTTCCAAAGTTTCTCGGCGTGCACCAGGTCTAGCAGCAGAAACCGCATCGGCAGCAGCAACCAAAACTGCTTCTACAGATGTTGGTTCTACATCACCATGGTGGGCTTGAATCGAGTTAATGATCTGTTCAGCTTCACGATATTTTTTAGCGATATCTGCGCCAATTTCTACGTGTGAGCCTTCCATTTCATGATCAATGGCCTTGCCTATATCATGAAGCAAACCGGCACGTTTAGCTAAAACAACATCTACGCCAAGTTCTGCAGCCATAATACCGGCTAAATGAGCAACCTCTATGGAATGATTCAGGACATTTTGCCCATAACTTGTACGATATTTAAGCCTGCCAAGCAGCTTAATAAGCTCAGGATGCAATCCATGCACTCCAGTTTCAAATGTTGCTTGCTCGCCAGCTTCCTTAATCTTTTGTTCCACTTCTTTTTGAGCCTTTTCAACCATTTCTTCAATACGAGCTGGATGAATACGTCCATCATTGATAAGTTTTTCCAAGGCCGTTCTGGCAACTTCACGGCGAACCGGATCAAAGCCTGAAATAATAACAGCTTCCGGTGTATCATCTATAATCAAATCAATACCGGTCAAAGTTTCCAAAGTTCTGATATTTCTGCCTTCGCGCCCAATTATCCGACCCTTCATTTCGTCATTAGGCAATGCTACAACAGAAACTGTTGTTTCAGCAACATGATCAGCTGCACAGCGCTGTATAGCCAATGAAACTATTTCTCTTGCCTTTTTATCGGCTTCTTCTTTCGCTTGCTGTTCCAAATCTTTAATCAATATTGCAGTTTCATGCTTGATTTCCGTTTCAACGCTGGTTAACAACTCTTTCTTTGCATCATCTGCAGTCAAGCCTGAAATGCGCTCCAACTCAGCAGTCTGTTTATCAAAAAGTTCGTCAACCTTTTCTTGGCTGGACCGCAATTTATTTTCCTGAACAATGAGATGTTCTTCCTTTTTCTCATATGATTCAAGCTTTTTGTCTAGGTTTTCCTCTTTTTGAACCAACCTACGTTCTAAACGCTGTAACTCAGAACGACGCTCTTTATTTTCACGTTCAACTTCAGAACGCAGACGATGTATTTCTTCCTTTGCTTCCAGCAGTGTTTCTTTCTTTTTAGCTTCGCCGGTTTTTTCGGCTTCCTGAACGATGCGTGCGGCGGTTTCTTCAGCAGTAGCAATCTTACCTTCGGCAATATTTTTACGTACTAAATAACCGGCAATACCTCCAACAAGTCCCATCCCGACGGATATTCCGATTATTTCAAAAATAATCTTCACCTCCAAATTTTATTTTTAGAAAAACAAATGAGGCAACATTAAAATCTATGTCGCCTCGTGAATAACATAAATAAACATTAACACGATTGGATATGTTAATTTTATCTGTTTTTGCAAAATGTGTCAAGATAAACTACTCCGCAAAGTCGCCGCCCAACCTGTTCAATGCTTTTCTTATTATATTGCCGTTAAATCCTCTGGTCATTAAGCCTCTGGCCATTCTTGCCAAAGTATCTTTTTGGTTCAACCCGTACTTTTTATTGTTCTTCTTCTGCAAACTCCTTGCAGTCTCCACTGCCCTTTCCAATTCCATATCTTCTGTAAACTGGGCCGTAATTTTTGATGACAACTCATCGCTTATATTTTTCTTTTTAAGTTCCAGCCGCAGATGATTCATACCATAATACCTTTTGGCAAGCCAGGCTGAGTAAACTTTGTCTGCATACTTGGTGTCATCAAGCAAGGAGTATTCTTTTAACTTGTTTAAAATGCTGCCTACCAATTCCTGTGGGCATGCATGCTGCTGCAATAACCTCTCCAAATCCTTTTCGCTATAATCACGGTAGGAAAGCCTCATCAATGCATAATCATACGCCTGAGCATAATTAGTTAATTGTTTCGCTGTTTTCCTCTGCATTTTGAGCAATACCTTCTTCTCCGGCCGGTTTTGAAACAGCAACAGCGCGTATCTTTTCGTCTAATTCTTTAGCCATTTTCGGATTATTTTTCAAAAGCTCTTTTACGTTTTCTTTACCCTGTCCAAGCCTTTCATCTCCATAAGAATACCAGGCTCCGCTCTTGTTGATAATACCATATTCAACGCCTAAATCAACCAAACAGCCTTCTAAAGAAATACCTTCGCCATACATAATATCAAATTCGGCTTGTCTGAATGGTGGTGCTATTTTATTCTTGACAACCTTAACTCGGGTACGGCTGCCGATCATATCATTACCATTTTTCAGCGTTTCTACGCGTCTGACATCCAACCTGATTGTTGAATAAAATTTGAGCGCACGACCACCAGTGGTTGTTTCTGGATTGCCAAACATGACACCGACTTTTTCACGAATCTGATTAATAAAAATAGTCGCAGTCTTGGATCTTGCAATGATACCAGTCAACTTACGCAAAGCCTGACTCATTAATCTCGCCTGCAAACCAACATGGGAATCACCCATTTCGCCTTCTATTTCAGCACGTGGAACAAGTGCCGCAACTGAGTCTATGACGATAATATCAATAGCACCGCTGCGAACAAGTGCATCGGCTATTTCCAATGCCTGTTCTCCATTATCAGGCTGAGAAATTAAAAGGTTATCAACATCAACGCCAAGCTTACGAGCATAAATAGGGTCAAGTGCATGTTCTGCATCTATAAAGGCCGCGTATCCACCTAACTTCTGTGCCTCTGCAATCATATGTAAAGCAACTGTCGTCTTACCAGAAGACTCAGGGCCATAAATCTCAGTTACACGGCCGCGTGGAATTCCGCCTACACCAAGTGCTATATCAAGTGATAGCGCACCGGTTGGAATTGTTTCTATGTTCATTTTGGCACCTGCTTCGCCAAGCTTCATAATTGATCCCTTACCAAAATCTTTCTCAATCTGCCGCATAGCAATTTCAAGAGCCTTAGTTTTATCCATATCCATACAATTACCCCCTATCTGAAAATATTATACAAACATCTGTTCGTTTCGTCAAGTAGCCTAAATTAAATTTTATGTCTGATAGCTTTAATTTCTTCTGCAGTAATTTTATAAATCTCATTGCAAAATTGACAATGTACTTCAGTTACTTCATCTTGCTCCATTTCACTTAGTTCTTTAGGGCTGAGTGTCGCCAGCATATCTATTACTTTTGCCTTGCTGCAGCGGCAGTGAAATTCAACAGGTATGGTCTCTTTAATACTGAGATCAAGGCCTTCTGTTATCTTCATAACGATTTTTTCCGGGGTAAATCCTGCATTCAGAAGCTCTGTAACGTACGGCATGGACATAACATTATTTTCTAGTTTTGCTAATACTTCTTCGGCACAATCAGGCATTGCCTGGATAAACCAGCCGCCGGCAGCCATGACTTTGCCATCCTTGTCTACCATTACGCCTAAGGCTACGCTCGCCGGTGTCTGTTCAGAAGTATATAAATAATTGGTAAGATCAGAAGCAATTTCACCGTCAGTCAAATCACAGAAACCAGTAAAAGGCTCTGCATTTGTCAAAAACCTTGTCACTGTCAAAGTTCCTCTGCCTACTCCAGCGCCAACATCTAACTTACCATTTTTTAACGGCAGAAAAACATTAGGATTATCCACATATCCGCGAACATGTGTTCCTTCAGCATCTGCCACTACATCGCCCAAAGGTCCGTCACCGGAGAAACGCAAAGTTACGCGTTCATTATCCTTCATGGTCGCGGCAAAAAGCAGAGCGCCATTCATAGCTCTGCCTAAAGCTGCAATACTTAAGTGCGAACATTGATGGCGTTCGTTTGCTTCCTGAACCAAACTCGTTGTCACAAGCGCATATATGCGCACGCCTTCTGCTGTTGCTTTAATTAAATAATCTTTCATCAGTTTTCTCCGTTATATATTCTTAAGCAAATCAGCCATCTCAATAGCTGCCATTGCTGCATCGACGCCCTTATTTCCAGCTTTAGTGCCAGCTCTTTCAACTGCCTGTTCGATATTTTCAGTCGTTAAAACACCAAATGCCACAGGTGTTTCATATTGCAGGCTTACATTGGCAATACCTTTCGAAACCTCTGCGCACACATAGTCAAAGTGAGGAGTGGCACCCCGGATAACAGCTCCCAGACAAATAATTGCATCAAATTTACCGGTAGCAGCCATCTTTTTCGCAACAAGCGGAATTTCAAAAGCACCTGGCACCCAGGCAACTGTTATATTATCATTGTCTGCGCCGTGGCGAACCAGACAATCAATTGATCCTGATAGTAATTTTGAACTAATAAATTCATTGAACCGCCCAACAACAATACCAAATTTCAAATTATCAGCTTTTAATTGACCTTCTAATGTCTTCATTTCAATTCCTCCATTTTTACGTTTATTTTAAAACATGACCCATTTTTTCTTCCTTGCAGGCAAGATAATCATGATTATAACGATTATCCTGAATTACGATAGGTACGCGTTCCGTAACAGTAATACCATAACCGGAAAGTCCTACTCTTTTTGCTGGATTATTGGTTATCAACCTGATACTTGTCAACCCTAAATCAGAAAGGATTTGTGCGCCAATCCCATAATCGCGCAAATCAGCCGGGAAACCTAATTGCAAATTAGCTTCAACCGTATCATAACCTTGATCTTGTAAAGCATAAGCTCTGATTTTATTAGCTAAACCGATGCCGCGCCCTTCCTGACGCATATAAAGAACAACACCCTGGCCTTCTTCCTCTATCATCCTTAGCGCACTGGCAAGCTGATCGCCACAGTCACAACGTAAAGAACCGAAGGCATCTCCGGTCAGGCACTCAGAATGTACCCTAACCAAAACATTTTCTTTGCCTTCCACATCACCTTTTATGATTGCCGCATGGCAAAGATCGTCCAAATCATTATCATAGGCTACAAGTCTAAATTGGCCATATTTACTTGGCAATTTAGCTTCAGCGGCGCGATGTACCATCTTCTCATTGGCTTTACGATAAGCTACTAAAGCCGCGACTGTTATAAATGTCAGATTATGCTCTTTGGCAAATTCAATCAATTCTGGAGTTCTTGCCATAGTTCCATCATCACTCATAATTTCACAGCAGATGCCAACTGGTTTTAAACCAGCAAGCATACAAAGATCAGTTGTCGTTTCCGTATGTCCAATACGCCTCAAGACGCCGCCTTCGCGTGATCGCAGCGGAAAGACGTGACCAGGACGGCGAAAATCTTTTGCACAAGCACCTTCTTCAGTTACTTTTTTAATAGTTAACGCCCTTTCAAAAGCAGAAATACCGGTGGTAGTATCTACATGGTCGATGGTAACCGAAAAAGCAGTTTCATGATTATCTGTATTTTGTGCGACCATAGCACCGAACTGAAGCTTATCCATTATTGCCGGTGAGGCTGGCATACAAATCAAGCCTCTGGCAAATTTAGCCATGAAGTTTATCGCTTCCGGTGTTACTTTTTCAGCGGCCATAATCAGATCGCCTTCATTTTCACGATCTTCATCGTCAGTAACCAAAACCATTTTTCCATTCTTTATGTCTTCAATCGCCTGTTCTATTGTACCAAATTTAAATTCTTCGTTCATCTTAATCCTCCTATATGAAGCCATTTTCAAATAATTTATTTTTACTTATACCTGCAGAACTGTTTTTGCGTCCTTGTGCATTCAGTAATCTTTCAACATACTTGCCAATAATATCTGTTTCAATATTCACACTGTCACCAATACTTTTAAATCCCAATGTTGTTTCTTTGGCGGTATGCGGTATCAGCGAAACAGTAAAACTCTCATCAGTCACGTCAGTTACCGTGAGACTTATACCGTCAACTGCAATTGAACCTTTTTTTAAAATATATTTTACCAATTCAGTTGGAACACTGACTGTCACAAGCATCGCTATATCTTCTTTGGCCATTTTGATAATCTTACCGATGCCTTCAACATGGCCGCTTACTATATGTCCATCCAGGCCATCCTGCAGCCTAAGTGTTTTTTCAAGATTTACCTTGTCACTGTTTTTTAAAGTTCCTATCGTAGACATCCTTACTGTCTCAGGCATGACATCTACTGTAAAGTTATTATTATTAAAGGCAACTACAGTAAGGCAGGCACCATTTACCGCAACACTTTCACCAATGTTAAGTG
>CAYLRW010000040.1:14245-15548 GCA_964386405.1 uncultured Acidaminococcales bacterium
TGCATCCCGTAATCAAAAAATCATTTCCTAAAGCCATGGTTTCAACTCTGTCCAATTTTAGTCCATCAGCAATTTTTAAGCAGCCTATTCCACCAATAGGAGATAAAGCTTCTTTTCCGCCTATTAATTTGGGTGCAATAAAGGCATAAACGCGATCGACAAATCCTGCATCAAAAAAACTACCATGAACTGCTCCGCCGCCTTCAACCAAAATACTGGTAATTTTACGTTCACTCAACGTGGTTAAAAGTGCGTTCAAATCAACCTTGCCATCATCTGTATCCACTTGCAGAACTTCTACTTTTTCTAAACCAGTTCTTTCTGATAAACGTTCAGGCAGAACATCTTTACCGGCTACAATAATGGTTTCAGCTTCGCCATCAGAAAGCACTTTTGCTGTAAGCGGCATTTCAAGCTTTGCATCTAATACAATACGTATAGGATTTTTGCCTTCAACGAGCCTGCAGGTCAAAGACGGATCATCCGCAAGCACCGTTCCTTTACCCACCAAGATAGCGTCATAAATGCTCCGTAAGAAATGTGCATGTGTCCTTGCTTCTTCACCTGTGATCCATTTAGAATCACCTGTGCCTGTTGCTATCTTGCCGTCCAGTGTCATCGCATACTTCAGAGCAACAAAAGGTCTGTTTGTAGTAATCCAGTGTAAAAAAACCTCATTTATTTCCGCTGCTTCCTTGGCTAAAACACCTACGTTAACCTCAATGCCTTCTTCTTGCAAACGTCTTATACCATTGCCAGCAACTTTTGGATTTGGGTCTCCAATCGCGACAACTACTTTTTTGACGCCTGCAGCTATTAAGGCTTCGCAACAAGGTCCTGTCCTGCCATAGTGTGAACAAGGCTCCAAGGTTACATACGCAGTCGTACCACGTGCTTTTTCACCTGCTTCTGCCAATGCATTTACTTCTGCATGTGCCTCGCCAGCTTTATGGTGCCAACCTTCGCCGACAACATTGCCATCATCATCCACCAAAACTGCGCCAACTAAGGGATTAGGGCTTGTCATGCCCCTACCATTACGTGCAAGATCAATTGCATGCTGCATCCATCTTTTATCATCCATCGAATCACGCCTTTCAAGAAAAAAAACCATACACTGAACCCTTTGGCTCGGTCGTATGGTTTTAATACACATCCATATGCCTTTTCACATCCAGACTATACTGTCGGTTTCGGAGTTACACCGAATCATGCTGTTACCAGCTCGCGGACTATACCGCCGGTAGGGAATCGCACCCTGCCCCAAAGGCTTGCTTATTAAGTTATACAAATAATATACCAC
>CAYLRW010000041.1:0-15259 GCA_964386405.1 uncultured Acidaminococcales bacterium
ATTTCGTCAAAAAGCTTTTTAGTCGCTTCTTCATCCACGAGGAACGCAAGAACCTGACGACGGGAATGCAAGTCACCTTGTTTTGCCAAAGTAATCAATTTTGCAGCCAAGCCGCTGATTTCTTTCGCCTTTGTCGCAGTAGTTTCTATTCTCTCTTGTTTGAAGAAGGACGTCAAAATGCTGCGAAACAGAGCCTTACGGGCGCTGGAATTGCGTCCTAATTTTCTATATGCCATTTGTTTCCGCCCCCTTCTATTCTTCTTCGGAATTACGCAAACCTAAACCGAGATCAGCTAATTTTTTCTTAACTTCATCAAGGGATTTGCGTCCTAAGTTACGCACTTTCATCATATCTTCTTCGGATTTTTGAGTTAACTCATCTACCGTGTTGATACCTGCGCGCCTTAGGCAATTGTTAGAACGAACAGACAAATCAAGATCATCAATTGGTATTGGCACAGGTCCTTTGCCGGTTTCTACAGCTGGTTCTTCCTGCATTGAGCCTTCCGGAACTTTAACCACTGGCGCTTGTGAGCCTTTACCGATCTCGAACAAACGCAAGTAGCCAATCATTATACCAGAAGCAGCATTCACAGCTTCATCCGGCATAATGCTGCCATCAGTCCATACCTCAAGAGTGAGTTTATCATAATTCGTTACGTTACCTACACGGGTGTCGGTAACGCCAAATTTTACTCTCGTAATTGGAGAGTAGATGGAATCTACGGGAATCAGGCCAATAGGTTGATCCTGCTTCTTGTTCTTGTCGCCCGGAACATAGCCTTGACCTTTTTCAATATGGATTTCCATGTTGAAAGTAGCGTCATCATCCAAAGTAGCAATATGCAATTCCGGATTCAAAATTTCGATATCGGCATCATGAATGATGTCACCAGCAGTAACTTCCTGAGCGCCACTGGCTTCGATTCGAATTATTGTCGGCTCATTGCTGTGCATTTTCAGGCAAAGCGCTTTTATATTGAGAATAATATCCGCAACATCTTCCCTTACGCCCGGAATCGTTGAAAACTCATGCAGTACGCCGTCAATTTTGACGGCAGTAACTGCAGCTCCAGGCAGAGAAGAGAGAAGTACGCGA
Organism: uncultured Acidaminococcales bacterium; assembly: GCA_964386405.1. Taxonomy (GTDB): domain Bacteria; phylum Bacillota; class Negativicutes; order Acidaminococcales; family Acidaminococcaceae; genus RZYP01. The sequence continues at coordinate 1,100 of CAYLRW010000041.1, forward strand.
CGCAAACTATTCCCTAATGTGATGCCATAACCACGTTCAAGTGGTTCCCAAACAAATTTACCATAACGGCCATCATCACTAATATCAGATGTAACCAATTTTGGATTTTCAATTTCTATCATGCGGAAAGCCTCCTCTTTGGCGTATTACCACAATACGCGTTATATTTGGTGGCAGATGGTCCATTATTTAGAGTACAACTCAACAATAAGATGCTCAGCAATAGGCACATCAATTTCCTCACGAGTCGGGAAACGGTCAATCTTACCGCAAAGATTTTGAGCATCAAGAACCATCCAAGCCGGAACGGTTTTAGTAGCCAAAGTTTCGGCCATACCCTTGAAATACTCCTTGCCGCGGCTGTTTTCCATAACGGAAACAACATCGCCAGCTTTTACTAATGCGGAAGGAATGTCCAAACGTTTGCCATTTACGGCAATGTGACCGTGGGTAACGATTTGACGAGCTTGGCTACGGCTTTCAGCCAGGCCAAGACGGTAAACAACGTTGTCCAGTCTTCTTTCCAACATAATCAGTAAGTTCTCACCGGTAATACCTTTTTGTTTTTCAGCGCGTTCGAAGCAATTATGGAATTGACGTTCCAAAATGCCGTAAATACGACGAGCTTTTTGTTTTTCACGTAACTGAATACCATATTCAGATACTTTTTTGCGTGCTTGTCCGTGTTGGCCCGGTGCATAAGCACGAACCGCGAAAGCACATTTATCACTGTAACATCTGTCGCCTTTCAGGAATAATTTTACGCCTTCACGACGGCATTGACGGCATACAGCCTCAGTATATCTTGCCATTTATTGGTTACACCTCCCTGTAATTATACTCTTCTACGTTTTGGCGGACGGCAGCCATTATGTGGAATTGGAGTAACGTCTTTAATAGCGTTTACTTCAAGTCCGGCAGCCTGCAAGGAACGAATTGCAGCCTCACGACCACCACCAGGACCTTTTACGAATACTTCTACTTGTTTCAAACCATGTTCCATTGCAGCTTTAGCAGCTTGCTCTGCAGCCATTTGCGCAGCAAATGGAGTGCTTTTGCGGGAACCGCGGAAACCTAGACCGCCAGCACTGGCCCAGCTCAATACATTACCACGGGTATCAGCAATAGTAACGATGGTATTATTGAAAGTGGAGCGAATATGAGCAACCCCAGTTTCTATATTTTTGCGTTCTTTCCGTTTAGTACGGACAACTTTTTTTGCAGCAACCACTCGTCTATCCCTCCTTACAGATTATTTCTTCTTACCAGCAATGCTACGTTTTGGACCCTTGCGAGTACGTGCATTATTCTTAGTGTTTTGACCGCGTACAGGGAGTCCCATACGATGTCTTCTGCCACGATAGCAGCCGATTTCAACTAATCTTTTTATGTTGAGGGATTCCTCACGACGGAGGTCACCTTCTACTTTGTAATCATTGTCAAGGGTTTCGCGGAGTTTTGATACTTCATCTTCAGTAAGATCCCGAACACGAGTATCAGGATTGATTCCAGTTTTAACAAGAATCTCGCGAGCCAAAGTCAATCCAATGCCATAAATGTACGGCAGTGCATACTCAATGCGCTTGTCTCTTGGTAAATCGACACCAGCGATACGTGCCATTAACAATACACCTCCTTCTTATCCTTGTTTTTGTTTATGTTTAGGGTTTTCACAAATTACCATTACGTGACCTTTACGTTTAATAACTTTGCATTTTTCACATATTGGTTTTACAGATGGTCTGACTTTCATATTAATAAACCTCCTCTTGCCTGTCTTGGTTATTTGAAACGATACGTAATTCGTCCACGATTTAGATCATATGGAGTAAGTTCCACTGTCACCCTGTCGCCAGGCAAAATTTTGATGAAATTCATGCGTATCTTACCAGATATGTGTGCGAGAATCACATGACCGTTCTCCAATTTTACTTGAAACATGGCATTGGGCAGAGATTCTAAAATTGTGCCTTCAACCTCAATTACATCCTGTTTTGACACAGATATTGACCTCCTTGTCAGTTAGGCTTCAAAGCCTGAAATATTATAAAGTGTAACTTCCCGTCAGGCAAGTCTTGTCAGTATTTCCGGACCGTTCGGCATAATCGCTACAGTATGCTCAAAATGAGCAGATGGCCTACCATCTTCCGTAACGACCGTCCAACCGTCATCCGCGCTTTTTACTGCTCGTGTTCCTAAATTAATCATTGGTTCAATTGCTAACACCATGCCCGCTTTTAAAACTGGCCCTCTGTCAGCGAAACCAAAATTAGGAACTTCCGGGTCTTCATGCATTGATCGGCCAATGCCGTGTCCGACATATTCGCGAACGACTCCGAATCCTGCTTTTTCGGCATAAGTCTGAACAGCATGGGAAATTGCTCCAACTCTATTGCCAACAATCGCTTGTTCAATACCTTTATAAAGGGCATTGCGCGTTTCTTCAATCAGTCTCGCAATTTCCGGGGAAACATTCCCTACCGGAATTGTAATCGCGGAATCGCCGTTAAAACCGTCAATTTCCGCACCACAATCAACACTAACGATATCACCTTCCGCAAGTTTGCGGGAACCGGGAATTCCATGTACAACTTCACAGTTAACAGATACACAGATGTTGGCAGGGAAACCATATAAACCTTTGAAAGCAGGCTTTGCACCATGCTCAACTATAGTTCTTCTGGCTAATTCGTCAAGCTCCTGTGTAGTAATTCCAGGTTCTACCACCTTGCCGACTGCATCCAACGCCAAAGCTACGATCCGGCCAGCTTCGCGCATGCAGCGTATTTCACGTTCGGACTTCAAAAGAATCATTACTTGCCGCCTTCGAGACTTTCTATAACATCAGCGTATACTTTGTCAATAGCCTGCAGGCCATCGATTTCTTTATAAACACCTTGTTTTTTGTAGTACTCAATAAGAGGGGCAGTTTGGCTATGATAAACTTCCAAGCGTTTTTTCACAGTTTCTTCTTTGTCATCGTCGCGTTGATACAACGCACCGCCGCATTTATCACACATAGCTTCAACTTTGCTAGGGTTGTACTCAACGTGGTAAGTAGCGCCACAAGTTTTGCATATGCGTCTGCCTGTAACCCTGCCAACCAGTTCAGCATCTGGAACTACTATGTTAACCACACCGTTCATTTTAATGCCCAGATCGGTTAAAATTCCATCAAGAGCAATTGCCTGCTCTTCTGTTCTTGGAAATCCATCCAGGATAAAACCTTTGGAACATTCCGGATTTGCCAAACTCTCTCTAACGATACCAATCGTAACGCTATCAGGAACAAGGGTACCGGCGTCCATATATTTTTTTGCTTCTTTTCCGAGTTCTGTGCCTTTTTTCACCGCAGCACGGAACATATCTCCCGTCGAAATATGCGGGATTTGATATTCCGCAATAAGTCTTTCTGCCTGCGTGCCTTTACCCGCGCCCGGAGGTCCCATTAAAAGAATGTACATATTTGTCATCCTCCTATTTCATGAAGCCTTGATAGTGTCGCATCAAAATCAGCGATTCTACCTGCTTCATAGTATCCAGAGCAACACCGACCACGATTAAGAGCGCCGTGCCACCGAAGTAAACACCTTCAATACCGGTTGTCCACACGATAACATTCGGCATAACCGCTACCAGTGCCAGGAAAACTGCACCTGCCATTGTAATTCTCGACATTATTTTGTCCAGATAATCAGTGGTAGGCTTGCCTGGCCTTAGACCAGGGATGAAACCACCATACTTCTTAATGTTGTCAGACATATCTCCGATATTCATGCTTACAGCCGTGTAGAAATATGTGAAGAAGACGATCATTAAGAGATAAAGTGTTGTCTGCAGTGGAGTACCCCAAGCAAACCAGCCGGCAACTGTTTTGATCCAAGGAATATCTATAAACTGAGCTATTGTAACCGGGAACATCAGTACTGATGAAGCAAAGATAATTGGTATAACACCTGCCTGATTAACTTTCAGCGGTATATAGCTCGTGTGTCCGCCATACATTTTACGGCCGACAACTCTTTTAGCATATTGAACAGGTACTTTGCGGATTCCCTGTGTAATTGCCACTACAAAAACAATCATAACAATCGCAAGGACTAAAAACAGCAAAACGCTCAGAAAGCTTATTGTGCCAGCTTTCAGATAGTTAAAAATGACAGCCATGCCATCAGGCAAGCGGGAAACGATACCAGCAAAAATTATCAAAGAGATACCATTGCCAATACCTTTTGCAGTGATTTGTTCACCAATCCACATCAGGAAAACAGTTCCTGCTGTCAAAGTAATCGCTATCATCAAAATTGACCCAACACCAGGATCATTAATAGCAACGCGCAGGCCGATTGCCATGCCGAGTGCTTGAATAAAGCCTAGTACAACTGTACCGTAACGTGTCAACTTATTAATCTTTTTGCGACCCTCTTCGCCTTCTTTGTGCCAACGTTCCAGTGTCGGTACAACAACCTGCAAAAGCTGCAGGATAATAGAAGCGTTGATGTATGGAGTAATGCTCATGGCAAAGATTGAGAATTTGCTCAAGGCGCCACCTGAAAACATATCGAGTAATCCGAATAAGTTTCCGCTTGTAAACAGCTGTTCAATCATCGCTGCGTTAACACCAGGAACAGGGATATGTGTTCCAGCCCTAAAAACTATGAACATGGCCAATGTAAAAACTACCTTTTGCCTGAGTTCCGTAATTTTAGCAATATTTGAAAGGGCTGATAACACTTAGATCACCTCTACTTTTCCGCCGGCTGCAATAATTTTTTCTTCTGCAGTCTTGCTGAAACCCATAGCTTGAACGGTAAGAGCCTTTGTCAGCTCGCCGTTACCTAGAATACGAACACCATCACGTATATTTTTAACTATACCGGTCTCAATAAGTAATACAGGATCAACTACTGTACCGTCTTCAAAGCAATTTAAACTTGCAACATTTACTTCAGCGTATTCTACGCCGAATTTATTGTAGAATCCACGTTTTGGAAGACGTAGATATAACGGTTTTTGACCGCCTTCAAAACCCGGACGCTTAACACCGCCTGAACGGGATTTTTGTCCTTTTTGGCCTTTGCCTGATGTTTTTCCGAGACCGGAACCAAGACCACGTCCTACACGAACAGAAGATCTTTTAGAACCAGGAGCCGGTGATAATTCATGCAAATTCATTTGCGGCACCTCCTTGTCTTAAGCTTCAACTTTTTCTACTTTCACGAGATGTTCAACTTTGTGAATCATGCCGCGAATAGTAGGTGTATCGTTCTTCACGACACTTGTACGAATTTTACCCAACCCCAAAGCCTTTACGGTAGCGCGTTGATCCTGCGGATAGCCGATCAGACTACGGGTGAGCGTGACTTTAATTTGTTCCATCATGCTTCCTCCTTAGCCTAACAATTCTTCTACAGTTTTGCCACGCAATGCTGCAACAGATGCTGCGCTCTTCAAAGAAGTTAATCCTTGAATAGTTGCACGTACAACATTGTTCGGGTTTGAAGAACCTTGAGATTTAGTCAAAATGTCGCGTACACCTGCTAATTCAAGCACTGCACGAACAGGGCCGCCAGCAATAACGCCAGTACCTTCTGCTGCCGGTTTCAGGAAAACACGGCCGGCACCAAATACACCGATAATTTCATGAGGAATGGTAGTACCAACCAAAGGAACGCTTACAAGATTTTTCTTTGCATCTTCAACGCCTTTGCGGATAGCTTCCGGAACTTCGGCAGCTTTACCAAGGCCCATACCTACATGACCATTTTCATCACCAACCACAACAAGTGCGGAGAAGGAGAAACGACGTCCGCCTTTTACGACTTTAGCAACGCGGTTGATAAATACGACTTTTTCTTTCAAGTCGGATTCTTGTTTTTCGAAATTCGCCACTATTATTCCTCCTTCTGTTAGAATTCGAGACCAGCTTCACGAGCTGCTGTAGCAAGAGCTGCTACACGGCCGTGGTAAAGGTAGCCGCCACGATCAAATACTACTACTTTAATGCCTTTTTCCAAGGCTTTTTTAGCGATTGCTGCACCAACAGCTTTTGCTGCTTCGATGTTGCCGCCATAGTTTTCTTTAATATCTTTTTCAACGGTGCTGGCAGAAACAAGTGTTTCGCCGGTAACATCATTGATAATTTGTGCATAAATATTGCTGAGGCTGCGATATACGTTCAAACGCGGCTTTTCTGCTGTACCAAAAATGTTTTTGCGGGAACGGAAATGACGTTTTTGACGTTTCTCGTTTTTATCTACTCTATTAAGCAAGAGTTTCACTCCCTTCCTTTAGAAATTACTTCTTGCCTTTAGCGCCGGCTTTACCAGCTTTACGACGTACAACTTCACCTTCATAACGGATACCTTTACCTTTGTAAGGTTCAGGTGGACGAAGTGTACGAATATCAGCTGCGACCGCGCCAACAGTCTCTTTATTTGCGCCCTTAACAATAATTTTGTTAGGAGCTGGAACCTCAAAAGTGATTCCTGCAGGTGGTTCCTTAACTACTGGGTGTGAGAAACCCAAGGTGAAGTTAATGTTTTCTCCCTGCTTAGCCGCACGATAACCAACGCCGTTGATTTCCAAAGTTTTGGAAAAACCGTCGGTAACACCAATAACCATGTTGTGAATCAGTGTTCTTGACAAGCCGTGCATTGCACGATGTTCTTTGTCATCGCTTGGACGTTCAACAGTAAGAATTCCGTCTTCAAGTTTGAGGACCATCTCTTTGTTGATTTGACGAGCAAGCTCGCCTTTTGGTCCTTTAACAGTAACCAAATTGTTTTCTATTGTAACTGTAACATTAGCTGGAACAGTAATAGGTAATTTACCAATTCTTGACACTTATGAGCACCTCCTATCTTTTAGAAGTCATTACCAAACGTACGCGATTACCTCTCCACCAAGGCCAGCTTTACGTGCTGCTTTATCAGTCATCATGCCTTGTGATGTGGATACTATAGCAATACCCAATCCACCAAGGACTCTGGGCAACTGATCTTTTTGAGAGTAAACTCTCAAGCCTGGTTTGGAAATACGTTTAATACCGGAAATAACTTTTTCGCGGTTAGCGCCGTATTTCAGGCTGACGCGGATAACGTTCTGTTTGTTATCAGCAAGAACTTCAAAATCTTTTATGAAACCCTCGCTTTTCAAGATCTCAGCAATAGCGACTTTAATCTTTGAGCTTGGGATCTCAACTTTATCGTGATGAACCGAATTAGCATTACGAATACGAGTAAGCATATCGGCAATTGGGTCAGTCATAACCATACTTAAATACCCTCCTTCCTGTCTGCTGCGATTACCAGCTAGCTTTGGTTACTCCCGGAATAGCGCCTTTGTAGCTATATTCACGGAAGCAGATACGGCAAAGGCCGAATTTACGCATGTAACCATGTGGTCTGCCGCAAATCTTGCAACGATTATAGCGGCGAACTTTAAACTTCGGCTCATTCTTCCATTTTTCAATCAGGGCTGTTTTAGCCAAGGGATTCCCTCCTCACTTATGCGCTGAACGGCATTCCGAGGAGCCTCAATAATTCTCTTGCTTCCTCGTCAGTCTTCGCTGTTGTAACAATGATAATATCCATTCCACGTACTTTATCAACTTTATCATATTCAATTTCCGGGAAAATCAATTGTTCTTTCATTCCGATTGCATAGTTGCCGCGACCATCAAAAGCCGTTGGGCTAACGCCACGGAAGTCACGTACACGCGGCAATGCAATGTTCATGAGTTTATCAAGGAAGTAATACATACGGTCGCCACGCAGGGTAACTTTAGTACCAAGCGGCATACCTTGACGCACTTTGAAAGCTGCAATAGATTTTTTAGCTTTGGTAATAACCGGTTTTTGGCCGGAGATCAAAGTTAAATCGGCAACAGCTGCATCAAGTGCTTTGCTGTTTGCAATAGCATCGCCGACTCCCATGTTTATGACAACTTTTTCAACTTTAGGGATCTCGTTAACATTTTTATAATTGAATTTGTCCATCATACCTTTGACTGCCTCGGACAAATATTTTTCTTGCAATCTAGTATTTGCCATTCATAATCCTCCTTTCCCGGATTTTATTTATCGATCACTTCACCGCATTTTTTGCAGGTTCTTGCGAAACCACCTGCAACAGCGGTCTTTGAAATACGAGTAGCTTTTTTGCAAGCTGGACATACCAACATGACTTTGGAAGCGGAAATAGCTGCTTCCTTAACAATGATACCGCCTTGTGGATTGGTCTGGGAAGGTTTGGTATGACGCTTTACTTTGTTTACGCCAGCAACGACAACTTTAGCCTTTTTCGGCAAAGCTTCGACAATCTTACCTTCCTTACCCTTATCCTTACCGGACAGAACAAGTACTGTATCGCCTTTCTTTACGTGCAATTTTTCAGCAGTAGCCATGTCAGAAACACCTCCTTTTAGTGCGTAATTTTTTCGTATTATAGCACTTCCGGTGCCAATGATACTATTTTCATATAGTCTTTATCACGTAGTTCACGGGCAACTGGTCCAAAAATACGAGTGCCGCGTGGGCTTTTGTCATCTTTGATTACAACTGCAGCGTTTTCATCAAAACGGATGTAAGAACCATCTGGACGACGTACTCCCTTACGGGTACGTACAACAACGGCTTTAACTACCTCGCCTTTTTTTACAACGCCACCGGGTGATGCATCTTTAACTGCGCAAACAATAACATCACCAATATTAGCATATTTGCGGTAAGAACCGCCTAATACTCGAATACACATAACTTTCTTAGCACCGGTGTTATCACCAACATTAAGAATTGTTTGTTGTTGTATCATGGTTTTCCCTCCCTTGCTAATTTATCTGCAATAAGTTAGCAATTAAAATTATTTTGCACGCTCTAAGATCTGAACAACTCTCCAGCATTTATCCTTGGATAATGGACGGGTCTGCACAATTTGCACAGTGTCGCCAATATGTGCTTCGTTATTTTCGTCATGAGCTTTAAATTTAACAGTATGTTTTACACCTTTTTGATAAAGGGGATGCTGTACAAAACGTTCAATGGCAACTACTACAGTCTTGTCCATTTTGTCGCTAACCACTTTGCCTGTGCGAGTAGCACGTAAATTTCTCTGTTCGGTCACGAGACGATTCCTCCTTCATTTAGACTCAAAACACACTCAGGCTTTCAATTCGCGTTGACGCTGAATGGTCTTAATACGAGCAATAGACTTCTTAACTTCCCTGATTTTCATCGGGTTTTCCAATTGTCCAGTTGCCATTTGAAAACGCAGATTGAAGAGTTCATCTTTCAAACCAGCTATTTTAGTTTCTAATTCAGCTGAGGTCATTTCTATAATTTCTTTTGTTTTCATTAAGCTTCACCACCCACTCCATTTTGTTGTGCAGCGATTTCGGCTTCCAATTGAGCTTTGGTAACAAATTTTGTTTTGATAGGCAGCTTGTGGCTGGCGAGACGCATAGCTTCTTTAGCTATTTCTTCGCTAACGCCGTTCATTTCGAACAAGACGCGACCTGGTTTTACAACTGCTACCCAATACTCTGGGGAACCTTTACCACTACCCATGCGGGTTTCAGCCGGTTTAGCCGTAATAGGCTTGTCCGGGAAAATTTGAATCCATACTTGACCGCCACGTTTGATGTAACGGGTCATTGCGATACGGGCTGCTTCGATTTGGCGGTTGGTTACCCAAGCCGGCTCCAAAGCTACCAGACCGAATTCGCCATGGGCAATCTTGTTACCACGCATAGCACGACCGGTCATACGACCTCTATGTTGTTTACGATGTTTTACTCTCTTTGGTAATAACATTAGTTTACGCCCCCTTCTTGCGGAGCAGCAGGTGCTACAACTTTGCTTTCAGGAAGAACTTCACCTTTGTAAATCCATACTTTTACGCCGATACGGCCATAGGTTGTATGAGCTTCAGCAGTTCCGTAATCAATGTCAGCACGCAAGGTGTGAAGAGGAATGCTGCCTTCGCGATAGCTTTCGCTACGGGCAATTTCAGCACCGCCAAGACGGCCGCCTACTTGAACTTTAATTCCTTTTGCGCCCATGCGCATTGTGCGACCAACGCATTGTTTCATTGCACGGCGGAAAGCTATACGGCGTTCCAACTGATTAGCAATATTCTCTGCAACCAGTGTTGCATCCATATCAGGGGTTTTCACCTCAATGATATTAATGTCGATAACACTGTCGGTCATTTTCTTTAAATCGTTTTTCAATAATTCAATGTTGCTGCCCTGACGGCCAATAACCATGCCCGGTTTAGCAGTGTGAATAGAAATGCGAGCTCTGTTAGAAGCACGTTCTATTTCAACACGGGAAATTCCCGACAAGAATAATTTTTCTTTGATGAACTCACGAATTTTAATGTCTTCCAATAAAAATTTCTCATAATCTTTGTCAGCGAACCATTTGGAATCCCAAGTTTTGATTACACCAACGCGAAGACCATGTGGATGTACTTTTTGACCCACTATCGTTTCCCTCCTTCTTTTCGGGATATTATTTTTCTGCTACCGCAACGGTAACATGACTGGAACGTTTCAAAATTTTGAATGCCTGTCCACGAGAACGTGGGTGGATTCTTTTCAATGTCGGACCTTGATCAACAAACGCACTCGATACGATAAGGTTGTCGACGTTCATATCATAGTTATGTTCTGCATTTGCAACTGCGGAATGCAATACCTTTTCGATAACCTCAGAACCAACCTTCGGGGTATGTTTGAGGATCGCGAATGCTTCACCCACAGATTTCCCGCGGATAAGGTCAATTACGATACGCAATTTGCGCGGCGCGATACGAACATATCTAGCAATAGCTTTAGCTTCCATCGTGTATGTGCCCCCTTTCCCCTTATTTTAACGAAGTCGTTTTATCGGCATGGCCTTTGTAAGTACGCGTAGGAGCAAACTCTCCAAGCTTATGACCTACCATATCTTCCGTAATGAACACTGGTACATGTTTGCGTCCGTCATGAACGGCAATTGTGTGACCAAGGAAATCTGGAAGAATAGTAGAACTACGAGACCAGGTTTTTACGACTTTTTTATCGCTAGCAGCGTTAAGCGCTTCAATTTTTTTCTGAAGACTTGGGTGGACATAAGGTCCTTTTTTAACTGATCTGGACACTATGTTGGCCTCCTTTCTTTATCCTGTTATTTCGTTCTACGTTTTACGATTAATTTAGAAGAAGCTTTTTTGACCTTACGGGTACGAGTACCAAATGCACATTTACCCCAAGGAGTAACAGGACGTTTACGACCAACAGGAGAATGACCTTCACCACCACCATGTGGATGGTCGTTAGGATTCATAACAACGCCGCGGTTTGCCGGGCGAATACCAAGCCAACGGGAACGACCTGCTTTACCGATGGTGATATTTTCAGCATCGATATTACCAACTTGACCGATTGTAGCACGGCAATTGATATGCACTTTGCGAATTTCGCTGGAAGGCATACGCAGAAGAGCATAGTCTCCTTCTTTAGCCATCAATTGTGCAGAAGTACCGGCTGAACGGACTAATTGGCCACCTTTACCGATTTTCAGTTCAACATTATGAACCTGAGTACCAAGAGGGATATTTTTCAGTGGCAGACAGTTACCAATTTTAATATCGGCATCTGGACCACTTACTACTGTATCACCAACTTTAAGATCAAGAGGTGCCAGGATATAACGTTTTTCACCATCAACATAATTCAAAAGTGCGATACGTGCATTACGATTTGGATCGTACTCAATTGTAGCTACTTTTGCAGGAATAGCATCTTTAGTACGCTTAAAATCAATAATACGATATTGTCTTTTGTGTCCGCCGCCTTGATGACGAACGGTCATTTTACCTGTATTGTTACGGCCTGCATGTTTTTGTAGTTTTTCTACAAGTGCACGATGCGGCTTGCTTGCAGTAATCTCTTCGAAGGCTGACACTGTGATAAAGCGTCTCGAAGGAGAATACGGGTTAAAGCTTTTAATAGCCATTTTTTTACCTCCTTAGTACGAATATTACATTCCTTCGAAAATTGGAATTGTCTGACCTTCAGCAAGTTTTACAATTGCTTTCTTGTAGTCAGAACGTCTGCCAATGTTTTTGCCCATTCTTTTGGTTTTACCAAAAACACGAATGGTGTTAACATTAACAACTTTAACTTTGAAAATTTCTTCAACAGCTTGGCGAATCTCAACTTTGTTGGCGCCAAGAGCTACTTTAAAAGTATATTTATTGTCTTGCATCATTGCAGAAGTCTTTTCTGTGATGAGCGGACGAAGTAAAATATCGCGAGGGTTAGCAGCCATTATGCGAGCACCTCCTCAATTTTTGCTACTGCATCTTTAGCAAGAAATACTTTGTTGTGATGAAGTAGGTCAAAAACATTCAGACAGCCATTGGAAAGGGATTTAACTTTCGGCAGGTTGCGAGAAGATTTTTCTACATTTTCATCAATGCCCTCTGTAATAATAAGAGCTTTTTTATCAGCAGCTTCAAAACTATTCAGCATTGTAACAACACTTTTTGTTTTTGGTGCTTCGAAAGTTAAGCCCTCCACAATTACTAATTCGCCAGCAGCAACCTTTGCGGACAGTGCGCAACGAATAGCAAGTCTGCGAGCTTTACGCGGCATGCTTTTTGCATGACTGCGTGGTTGTGGTCCGAAAACGGTACCACCGCCAACCCACAATGGAGAACGGATTGAACCAGAACGTGCATGACCTGTACCCTTTTGTTTCCAAGGTTTACGGCCGCCGCCGCGTACCATACCACGAGTTTTAGTAGCATGAGTACCAAGGCGTTCGTTGGCTTGTTGCATAACAACAGCTTGATGAACTACAGCTTCGTTCATTTCTACGCCAAAAACGTAGTCCATTAATTCTATTTCTTCACCGGTCTTTTCACCGGCAATATTATATACTGATAACTTCGGCATTTAAGCATCCTCCTTTCTTTCGCTTGCTCTTACTTACCTGGTTTAACTGTTTCTTTCAGAACTACAAAAGAACCAGCAGCTCCTGGGATAGAGCCTTTAACCAAAATAAGATTGCGGTCAGTGTCAACCTTTGCAACGGTCAAACGTTGCACGGTTACTTTTGCATTACCCATACGGCCAGGTAATTTCTTACCTTTGATTACACGACCGCCAGGGCCGGAATGCATTGGTCCCATAGAACCAGGTTCACGATGGGACTTAGAACCATGCGCCATTGGTCCGCGAGAGAAGTTGTGGCGCTTAATCGTGCCTGCAAAACCTTTACCGCGGGAAATGCCAGTTGCATCAATCAGTTCACCAGCAGTGAAGATTTCAGCACTGATTTTTTGTCCGACTGTATATTCAGAAGGAGCAGACAAACGCAATTCTCTGACAAACTTAACCGGTGTTACACCAGCTTTGTCAAAGTGACCTTTCATTGGTTTGCTAGTATGTTTCTCTTTCAATTCGCCAAATCCGAGTTGAACAGCGTTGTATCCATCTGTTTCTTCGGTTTTATTTTGAATTACTAAGCAAGGGCCGGCTTCTACCACAGTTACCGGAATCATCTTACCATCAGCTTCAAAAATTTGGGTCATACCTATTTTTTTGCCTAAGATTCCTTTAGCCATTATCGCACCTCCTCCTTACAGTTTAATCTCGATGTCTACACCAGCCGGCAGATCAAGACGCATCAAAGCATCAACAGTCTTAGCGGTTGGTTCCAAAATGTCTACAAGTCTTTTGTGTGTACGCATTTCAAATTGTTCACGGGAATCCTTGTTTACATGAGGAGAACGTAGAATCGTATAGATATTTTTTTCAGTAGGAAGTGGGATAGGACCGGAAACTTGTGCACCAGTACGTTTCGCAGTATCAACTATCTTTGCAGCACTTTGGTCAAGTGCTTTGTGGTCATACGCTTTCAAGCGTATTCTGATTTTTTGACTCTTTTCCATTTAAATTTTCCTCCTAATTCGCCCAGTTTCTGAGAACGGACATACTCCGTGAAAATCTCCCTGTCTAACAGGCAAGCAACCTCTCACATCATCGCAGGACCATACAAACAAACATAATAATATGAGGGGCAAACTTTAGCCCCTCATAGGGATCTAAATAAAATTATTTCTCTTCGATAGCAGCAACAACGCCTGCACCAACGGTACGGCCGCCTT
>CAYLRW010000042.1:0-14473 GCA_964386405.1 uncultured Acidaminococcales bacterium
ATAAAATATCAATTTAAACAATCAGCAAGGACAATTGTACAAATAAAGATAATATGGTAATCTTAAGGCATGAGCGGACTAAGGCACTAATAAGTGCGGTTTTTAGCTATTTTTGCAAGTGGGAGGCAGATGAATATGTGCGATAAGCGGTTAACAAAAATAACACTCTCAGCTTTATTTTTCTTTCTTTATTTATTTGCAGACTGCTTATTACTGCCAGCTGAGGCTTCTGAGTATCCGTTAAAGAATAAAAGCATAAATACCTATACAGTTGATTATATAGATAAAGCTGGCGAATTGATTATATCTTTGCCGGAACAAGAACATATTTTATATTTTTCGGATGATCTTGCTCTTATGCAAAAAGATGGCAAGCTGGTTTACATAGATAGAACAGGTAAGGCTATCTTGGAACCAGCAAAATACTATTCGAATGCAGGACCTTTTGCTGAAGGATTGGCAGCGGTAAGACTGGGTCTTGCCTGGGGTTATATAAATAAAGACGGTGATGCGGTCATAAAACCGCTTTTCCGTGCGGTAGGACTTTTTCATGAAGGCTTGGCTGCGGTTCAGCCAGGAGCGGCCGGCTGGGGATACATAAATAAAAAAGGCAGATTGGTGGTGCCAGCTGATTATCAAAAGGTAAAAGCATTTTCTGAAGGATTGGCTCCGGTCATGCCGATTGAAAAACTTCATGGCTGGGGTTATATCAATACTAAGGCTGAATTAGTTATTGAACCGCAATACAGTGAGGCAGAATCTTTTTCTGAAGGATTAGCGGCAGTAAAAGTTGCTGACAATCAATGGGGATATATCGAGCAAAAGGGAAACTTGACCATACCAGCCAAATATCAAGGAGCAAAACCGTTTTCCGACGGACTTGCTGCTGTGCAAATAAACGGGCGCTGGGGGTATATAGATAAGAATGGCGTGCAGGTTGTAGGCTGCCGCTACAGCGCTGTTCACAGCTTTGCCGATGGACGTGCTGCAGTGTATTTGTATGACAGATGGGGATTTATTAATAGAGAAGGGAAAATGGTTGTGCCAGCCAAGTATCTGGCAGTTGCAGATTTTTATAAAGGTTTTGCCGGTGTAATCGGCGAAAGTCAGGAATAAACGTGAAAAAGATGTCTCCAAGTATGAAGGGAGGTATTGGCATGCAGAAAATATTCAAACGGTTATTTGTCTGTTCGGCAGGACTGATAATGTTGCTGACAATGGCTATTACTACAGAGGTACAGGCCCAGGATGAAATTGGTACGATGGTCTTGGTGAAAGGTGGGACATATTGGCAGTCACCGGAAATGCTTGATGGTCCTGGCCCGGAGAAACAGCCGAGGCGGACGACTGTCCAAGATTTTTATATTGGCAAGTACGAAGTAACTTTTGCCGAATATGACGTATTCTGCTTATTTACTGGGCGTAATATGGCCAAGGATAATGGATGGAATCGTGGACGGCATCCTGTTATTAATGTATCCTGGCAGGATGCGATAGATTATTGTAATTGGCGCAGTGAACTGGAAGGCTTGAAACCGGTTTACATGGGCAGAGGAATGGAAACAAGCTGTGATTTCACGGCCTCTGGTTATCGCCTGCCGACAGAGGCGGAGTGGGAATACGCAGCCAAAGGCGGAGAGCAGAGTAAGGGTTTTAAATTCAGCGGCGGCAATGAAGAAGATGCTGTCGCCTGGTATAAGGAAAACTCCAAGCAAAGAACTCATCCTGTAGGCGTTAAAATACCGAATGAACTGGGGCTTTATGATATGAGCGGGAATGTGGAAGAATGGTGCTGGGATGCCTATTACTGGCGGGATCAATATACCAAACCGGAAAAAAGTATGCGCGCTTGCAGAGGCGGCAGTTGGCGCAGTGAGGCGGGCATTACTTATGGCAATATTAATGGCTTGGAAATGCCAAGCATGTGTGTTGGCTTCAGAGTAGTAAAAACGGCATTCTTTGAAGCAGATAAATAAAAAGAAAAGAGTGGTCTGGCATGACGCAAGCATTAAAGGTGATAGGCCTGCATTTTAAGGGGGAAATATATTTTGCCCTGTACTTATATCTGCCGGCAGTTAGTTCGCCGCAAGCAATAAGCATATTAACTGAACAGGCAAAGATCCCCATGCAGCGTATTGAAAAGTATTTAATGATAGCACCGCTTAACAATTTGGCTGGCGGCAATGAACTTGTTTTTACGAATCTGCCTGATCAGTTGGAACCGCGCGAACCTTATATTCTGGCTTTCGATTTTATAAAAAAACGTTGGCAGGATTTACCTGAAACCGCAACGCTGGATGTTGATGTTCTTGTTGTCAAGGGTCCTTGGCGGTGGGAAGAAACAATTGCCAATTATTTGTTCCCGGAAAACTCTCTAGGCGGCAATAAACAGTGAAGAAGGTAAGTCACATGTCAAAAAACAGTTTTAGAGTGCTGATGATAATGTCGTTGCTTTTGTTCTTTAATCTGACAGCTTCAGCGACATCGTGGGTGCAAGTTACTGACCAACATACATTTATTGATAAGGATACCGTAACTAAAGACGGGGACATGATTTTTTACTGGGATTTATATATTGATCCGGAAGGCTATTATAAGCGTCTTATTCAGTATGGCGTCAGAACGGATCTGTCGCCGCTGCATGCCTGGATTATCCAAGGTTTTTTGTATGATCAGGATGATAAATTCAACAGTGATATTATCAGACCTCATTCCCTTGCTATTCAGCCTGGGAGCTACCAGGAGAAAGCTTTTAACTTTGCTTTAACTTTTGTCCATGAAGGAAAATTAGCTTATGATGTGCCTAAACTGCCGCATTTGTCTGATAAAAACTGAAAAGGCATGGTGTTGAGTGTGGATAAGTATGTAGTAACCGCAAGAATGTTCAAAGGTGATATCTTCCGGTATTTTGAGACACTGGAGGAAGCTGAGGAATTCGTCGGAGTCTGGGAAGAATTTGATGAGTTGGACGAATTGCGTATCAGCGAAGTCGTGGCGATCAGATGGGAAAAATCGCGTTTTACAGATAAAAGTGAGGAACAGCCAGATGGAAATAAATGAAATGGATCTGGCTTGTCTGAATTCCGATATGTATGATCTGATGGATCAGCTGAAAGCACTGAATAAGCAATTGCCGCCAGAGCGTCGATTGCCGCAGTCACTTTTCGTTGTTTTGACATGGGCTGTCCACGAATGGCGGCAGATGATGTCCGCTGAACAGATCAAAAATGATGATGAGAAGGCAGATTTATTGGAATGGCTTGCCTGGTGGCGTGAAAAATCAGGTTATAATGATGTATATTTTCTGTATGACAGATTCGGAACTGCTCTTACTGAAACACAAAAGCGAGTGCTTGCCACTTTTGAAGTTTGGGGCAGTGAAAAACATTTTTGGGAATGGGTTAGAGACATAAAAGAAACAATTGACTTGGAGAAGCAATAATTTTGTAGCTAAGAAAAATATTAATCAGGGGTGAAGAAATGAAACAGCAAGTGGTAAAAACATTGATGATTCTGGTCTCCTGCATAAGTTTTTTAATCGGCGGCTGGACAAATAGCGCAGCAGCAGCCGGAAATTTTGATGATAAAGTATATAATATTCAATGGAAAACTGAATATGAAACACACGATAACTTTTTAACTGTTGACGGGTGGATTGGCGGCTTTGGACTTTTTTATCTGTACGATAAGAACACAGGAACCAGTATGATCATGGACAGTAATTCTATGCCTTTGCTGTTCTGGTCTTATGGAACATATGACAGCGGGTTTGATCCCAGCACTTTGATTATTGGACAGACTAATTTTGCCACGGCCAATGACATTCATTTTCTTGGTAATGTAGCTACCGGTGATTTGGTACAGCAACCTTTGAACGTTCTGAAAGCTGCGGGCGTTTCTGTTCCGGAAAGCGCTTATAAAGACGGTAACTATTCAAGTTTCCAAAAAGGTAGAGTTGAAGATACAGGTGACGAAATAAGGTTTTATTTTACGCTTGACGGTAAAGAACTCAAGTATTGTTTGCTGCCAGACTTTGGCGAAAACGGTTGGTCGCGTATGTATTTGATAGAAGGCAAGAATGAGACCGAGGTTGTTTTTGGTACCAATGTGGTCGATAAAAGAAGCATTGTGTTGTATGCACAGAAAAGTAACCTGACCTATATCGGCAAAATCGGCATGATGGATTTTACCAATATGGTTGATTCCTATCTGAGTAAGACACCGGCTTTGGAGAAACGCACTTATTTCTACTTCCAACTTTTGAACAGATAAAAAAGACTGTCCTATAGCTTTAAATAAAGAAATTTGAACAGATAAAAATCCAGCAAGAGTAATCTTTCTGGATTTTTGCATTTCAAGCGTATTCGTGGTATCATTAGCGTTAATTATCATAGCAAAATAGTTATGTTAATTAATGTTTTTTGCAGATAACGGCAGAAATAAAAGGAGAACATAATATGTCAGAAAGATTAGATTTACTTGATGTAATACGTGACTATGGACACCCTTTGGTAAAACTTGACGTAACAGCTACGGAGTTAGAGTGTTTGAAATTGCGTGAGAAATTAATGGCGATTCGCAATCAAAGCGGTGCCAAAGAACAAGGTTATTTAGAAGTAACTTGTACGTTTTATGTAGATGTACACGATATTGACAGATATTTAGCAGGAGAGCTGCCAAATCTGGCGGAAATTTACACTTTCCCCGAGGATATAAAGACGCATACGGAGGAATAAAATGAAAAAATTATTGGTATTAACCTTTTTATTTATATTTGCTTTGCAGTCAGTTAGTCTTGCCGCAGTCAGCAGTTCCAAAGGTTCTTCAGCACCGAGGTCTTCTACCAGCATAACGCAAAAGGCACCTAGTACATCCCAGACTTCACCAAATACTTCATCAGGATACAAGTCTTCAGCTCCGGCAAGCAGCTACAGCGATAAGGCACCGAACGCAGCTACAACTGCTAAGCAGCAAGTTCAACAGCAACAATCAACAGGTAACAGCTTCTTGCGCTCCGCAGCTATGTTTGGCGGCGGTATGCTGATGGGCAGTATGCTTGGTAATATGTTTGGCTTTGGTTCTAATGGTATGTTTTCAGAAATCTTAGGCTTGCTTTTCAATGTATTGATTGTAGTTTTGTTGTTCAAAGCTGCTCTTTATATTTGGAACAGATTCAGAGCTAATAGACAATAGCTTTCCGGTTAGTACATGAAAAATATAGTTTGAGATTATTCTAAAGGCTTGCATTTCAGCAAGCCTTTATTTTTTATGCAAAACATAGCGGTTCGCACTTTGCGCCTTGCTAGATAACACCAGTCCTGATAAGTTTAAAAAATTTGCTTACGACGCTATTGAAGGTATCAAAGGCAACCAAAGATTGACAGCATCTTTATTTTGTTATAAACTAAACGAATTACTTAACTAGTTAACTATTGTGCAGCTAACAAATTTGTCATATTTGCAAAAAGTATAAAAAAGGGGGAAACACAAAAAAATACTTAACTAGTTAATCAATATATCTGAGCAAAAATTATGTTTAATCTTATATTTGCTATACACAAGGAGCGTAAAAATGAATACTGTATGTTTATGGACTAAAAATTTTATAGCACTACTTCTTTCTAATGCCTTATTGTTTGCTGGATTTCATATTTTGCTGCCAACGCTGCCACTCTATGCAGCAGCCAACGGAGCAACTGGATCGCAGATAGGAGTTATCACCGGGATCTTTGGTATATCAGCTATTTTTATACGTCTTTTCACAGATTATGGCGTCAGAGTTTTTGGCAAGAAAAATTGCTTATATATTGGACTGCTGATATCCTTTCTGTGTACGTTAGGTTATATCGTATTTAATTCTGTGGAGGGTCTTATTGTGACGAGGCTATTTCACGGTTTGGGATTTGGTCTTACCACTACTTTTTCGGCGGCAATTGCTGCTGATATTATTCCTACAGTCAGAAGAGGCGAAGGGATAGGCTATTTTGGCCTTGGCAGCACGGTTGCTATGGCTTTGACTCCAGCTGCCGGTGTCTGGCTGATTGCCAGCTATGGTTTCAACACCATGTTTTTATTTTCAGCACTAGGCACGGGTTTTGCTTTGTTAGCAACTAAGATGTGCAAGATAAAGAGAGAAGTAATATTTGAGCAAAAAGAGACCTTGAAGATATCTTTAATAGATAAGCTTTTTGAAAAAGGAACAGGGCTTCCGGCGTTTTTGACGGTGTTATTTGGTGTTAGCTATGGAAGCATCAATACCTATGTTGTAATGTTAGCCAAGGAAGCAAATATTGCCGATGCCGGGTACTTTTTTATGGTTGGAACACTATTTGTTTTTATGTCCAGACCGATTGGCGGCAGAGTTTTAGACTCTAAAGGTGCTGCCTGGGTTATTTTACCTGGTTCAGTTTTTTTATTATCTGGGCTCATTGTACTTGTTAATACGTCATCATTTCATATGCTGTTAGGCGCCGCGGTCTTATACGGCTTGGGTGGAGGCTTTTTACTTCCGGCACTTCTGACCTGGATGTTGAATACGGTCAAAAAGGAGCGCCAGAGTGCCGCCAGTGCAACTTTTTATAATATGTTGGACGTTGGAACGAGCGCCGGAGCGGTTTTGCTGGGGAGCATAGCTGAAAAGACTGGCTTTATTCACATGTACAAATATTCTGCGGCAGCCATGTTATTGTTTTTAATAGTGTTCATTAGTCAAAGCTTATTGCGGAAAATAGGTAGTGGCAAGGTGCAAAAACAGGCAAAACAAGATAAAGAGTTGGATGAATTAAGCGATTTCTCATAAAATATATTTGCAAATTTGCTGCCGGTCATTGTTTTCCTCTTTGTTGTTTGGTATAAATTAAATAAAGGGGGCGGTTGCAATTAAAGCTGATAGCAAGGCAAATTATAATAATGAACATATAGAACTGTCTGATCGCGTAATACACCAGCTATATCAAACGACAAGAGCTATGACAAAGAGCTTGAATCAGTTGTTGGAAGTATATGGCTTATTCAGTTCTGAATGGACGGTAATCAATAGCATAAAACTTCATGGTGAAATGACGCAAAGCGCATTAGCAGATTATTTGAACATTGAACCAGCGGCTATATCAAAAAGTTTGAGTAAGTTAGAAAAGAAAGGTTTTATTGAACGCAGGACCGGTGAGGATAAAAGAGAGAAGTATGTTTTTCTCTCTCAAACAGCGTTACGGCAATATCCTGAATGGAGCAGAGCTATCGCTAAGCATCGTGAACAAACACTGACGGCATTGCCAGCGGAAGAACAAAAGAAATTAGCACTTCTGCTAGATAAAATTCGGGCGAAAGTTTGATAAAGCTGTTTTGTCAAAATATGTGATGAATAATAAATATTGTCAATCTTGCCTGTGACAGCCATCCGTGCAGCGGATGGCTGTTTGCTTTGGCAAAAAAGATGTATAAACGTGCAAGATAAATTTGCTTATTGCTGGACATGATAGCTGTTAAAGGTTATTATTTATTAAGAAAACAAGACAACTGAGCTTTTGATAAATGTTTTGAAATAAGAAAAATCACGATGTTTAAACGTAGCGTATATTCAAAGGAGACAAAAAATGTTTTGGATGGATTATTTTATGCTGGCAGGCAGATTAGAACAAAAGCCTTTCATTAAAAGATATTTACTTGTATTTCTGTGCACAATAGCAGCTTATTACAGCTTTTCTATGGGAATTACCGTGTTAAGCTGGGCAGGCTTGATGGTAACAACTTTTTCTTCTATTTCTTTAGTCCTCAGACGTTGTCATGATGTAGGCTTTTCCGGCAAAGTAACTGCTCTTGTCATTCTTGTTTTTTCGCTGCCTATTATTAATATAATATTTGCTGTTTGGCTGGCAAGCTTAAAAAGTCAAAAAGGAAGCAATATCTACGGATAAGAAGTTTTTTAAATAGTTTTAGCAGAGCTGTAAGCCTGATTTATAATCAGGCTATTTTTTATAAAAAATATTATCGTAATTTTCAGATAAAATTATTGCTATTATTACTTTGACATAATACAATGGAAAAAAGAACCTGTGATTTTCATTTGACGCATCAAATGCAGGGGGGCGGTAAGATGATGATTGGACGTAAGTTAGCAGGGATATTAGTCGCGGCTTCTGTTATTTTAGTGAGTGCCGTTGTTTTTGCTCAGGAAAGCGGTTTTAAATATGACGACATGGGTTATTATAGCGAAAATATTACTAAGGTGAAAATAAATGGCAAGTGGGGTTGTATCAGCAAAAATGGCGTGGAAATCATCCCGGCAATCTATGATGAAATTGGCGAATTTGGCTGGCTTGATAGCGCGAACATTGCAAAGATAAAGCGCGATGGCAAAATGGGTTATATCAACAGGGCTGGCAAAGAGATTGTTCCGCCGAAATATGATCTAACAACTGATTTTATGGACGACCGTGGTAAAGTTATGGCTGACGGTAAATGGGGTTTCGTTGATCAAACCGGTAAGGAAATAGTGCCCTTAGTTTATGATGAAGCAAAGTTTTATAGCGGCGATTATGCCCAAGTAAAGAAAAATGGCAAATGGGGATTCGTTGATAAAAATGGCAAAGAAATTGGTAAGTTGATATATGATCAAATCTATTCCTGGGGCTTTGAAGAAGGCATAACAGCAGCGAAACGCAATGGCAAGTGGGGATTCATTAATCGGGAAGGATTGGAAGTTATTCCACCGAAGTATCAAGAAACTTCCCCGTGGTTGTTTGTTGGCGGGTTGGCGGCAGTATTACGAGATGATAGATGGGGATATATTGATAATAACGCTCAGGAGGTAATAAAACCGATTTATAAGGGAGCTGGCGAATTCATGGGTGAGCTGGCACCTGTAAAGTTGTTTACTAAGTGGAAATATATCGATAAGACTGGCAAAACAGTCTTGGCGGCTATTTACGATTCAGCCGATAATTTTTATGAAGGAGTAGCAGTAATTTCGGTTAATGGTAAATATGGGATGATTGATACGGAAGGCAAGGAAATTGTTCCCGCAAAATACGAAAAAGTTGACTATCCGTTTGAGCAGCTTATCCCTGTCAAACAAAACGGGAAATGGGGTTTCACTGATAAAAGCGGAGCAGAGGTAATTGCACCGGTCTACGAACAGATAAATTATTTGCGCGGTGGCCTAATTCCGGTAATGGTTGATGGCAAGTGGGGTTATATCGACAGCAATGGCAAAAAAATTACACCACTTAAATATGACAAAGTCTCAATTTGGGGATTAATGGATAATTTGACTGCTGTAAGAGAAAATGGCAAGTGGGGTTTTGTTAATAACGATGGCAAAGAAATTGTAAAACCAAACTATGATGAGGTTGGTTTGCTTTGGCATAATGAAAGAATGACGGTCAAACGCGACGGCAAATGGGGTTACATTGATCCAGCTGGTAAGGAAATTATTGCACCAAAATATGAGGAGGTACAGGAGTTTTCCTGGGATGGATTGGCCGGAGTAAAACTCAAAGGTCATTGGGGTTACATCAGGCCTGATGGTACGGCAGAGCCATGGAGTTTGAAATAGTTGGGCGAGAAGGGTGGTATATATCATGAAGAGAAAAAGAATTTTAGTATTTCTGATGCTTTTCTTGTTTATGTTTGCCAATACGGCGCTGGCGACTAATTGGGTGTATTATAACAACTTTAGCGATGGAAGAAGCTATATTGACGCAGATACCGTTTACAGAACTGGTAACACTGTGTACTTTTGGGAATTGGTCATGTATGACAGAGATTCAGGTCTATACTATTTGGCTGGTGATAGGTGTACAATCAGGTATGAGGTTAAGTTGACTAATCCCAGAACTATGCGTGAGTTGGAATATCATGATTATGATTCAAATAACAAAGAGTTTTATTATGAGCCTACACCTAGCAACTGGTGGAATGTCTACACCGGTGATTTCTTCGATGGGATGATCAATTTTGCTTTGAGGTACGCTAAGTGAAGTGTGAATATTAGTCTGGTGACAGGGACTGCGTTTTATATGCAGTCCCTTTTTGCTTGAACAAAGCCGCTGTGGTGCTATAATAAAATGTAAATGGTACTTTTAATTAGTGATTGGATGGCAGTGGGGGCATTAAACTTGAACGTGCAGAATAAAGATGGGCATAAAGCTCTCTATCGAAAACTGAATTATTTGCGGATTGCAGGAGTATCTCTGGGTTGTTTTGTCGGCATGTCCGTTATAGGTTATTTATCAATATTATCAGGCAGTGAGCTAATTATACCTTCATTCGCTGCAAGTTGTGCGATTGGCATGACTATTCCTGATAGTGCTTTTGCCCAACCGCGCAATGTAATCGGCGGTCATTTGTTTTCGGGGCTTACAGGGCTTTTATGCAGTTTATTTTTTGGCACATCCTGGTGGTCGTTGGCCATTGCAGTAGGGTTAGCAACCGGTATTATGATGGTTACCAGAACATTGCATCCACCTGCCGCTTCTGACCCGATATTATTTATGATGCAAGGCATTATACATCCATATATTTTTTTAACTGTCTTGCTGATTGGCTCAATTGTATTGGTGACATTTTTTGATTTTTATCACAGAGGTGTTACGCATAGAAAATACCCGAAAAAAAGCTACAATTAAATTTTGCTTTGTTTTTGGTAAAAGTATTTTTTCAGAGATGTACTGTCCAATATCTGAATTAGAACAGCGTTGACACTTTTGTGAGAGGGTGTTAATATTAACAGGTAAACTTAATATGTAAGTAGTCAGGTGCAAAAACGCTTAAAAGAGAAATCGGTTGAAAGCCGATGCGGTCCCGCCGCTGTAAAGAGGAGCGAGCTTCAAACTGCCACTGAGTTTTTAGACTTGGGAAGGCGAAGCAAGCGATGATTCTAAGCCAGAATAACTGCCTGATTATGTTTTACGCTTAACCTGCGAGAGATGGGAAAGTGAAGCAAGTGCCTTAGAGGCCTATTTGTGCTTTGATAACCTTTCTGATTCTGTCAGGAAGGTTTTTTGTTTTTAAAAGTTATACATTATGTTAATGTACAAACTATTAATGGGATGAGGTTAAAGGGATGAATTTGAGAAATTTAGTTGCTGGCATTGTTGCTAATGGCATTTTTTTCACCGGCATGGGAACCGGATTTGCAGAGGATAGTCAATCACCGTCTTTTACCCTTGATCAATTGATTGTTACTGCCCAACGTTATGAAAAGAATGTTTTAGATGTGCCGGCATCGGCAGAAGTGATAACTCAGGAGCAGTTGAAAAATGTCGAAACTGCTAATCTCGAAGAAGCTTTAGCAGCTGTCACAGGCGTTGCTGTTTTTGCTTCCAGTCCGGGTGGCAATGCCATCAATCCAGCCAGTAATTCAGAGATAGTTATGCGCGGTGTTTCAAGTGGTACCTTGGTTTTGGTGAATGGTGTGCCGCTCAACTTGAACAATCGTTATGACCTAAATGACATACCGGTCAGCGACGTGGAAAGAGTAGAGATCATTAAGACTGCCGGCTCTGTGCTTTATGGCAGTGAGGCTACCGGCGGCATCATAAACATAATTACCAAAAAAGAGCGCCAAAACTACATTAAGACCGGCTATGGCAATTTCGGTCAGCAGAAACAGGAAATAAGCTTGCAAGAAGGCAAGCTTGGCTTTGGCTATAGTTATGATAAATGGGGAAATGTGGACAGAACTTCTCTTTATGATGGCAGTAAATATAACAACACCAAAGGCTCGGAAAAGAATAATTTTTCCACTAATTATAGATTTAATGATAAGTTGAATTTGCTTTATACACATAATGAAGCTAACTCTGCTACGCAATATAGACAATTTACCGCGACCAGCGATAAGGCGCTTAATGATAGAAAATATGAAACAAAGAAGGATTATCTGCAACTGCAATATGACGACGATGCTGTTAAAGGGACGGTTTACTATAATGCAGGACAGATTGATTACACTAATTTTGATGTAACAAAATCAACCTTTGCCTATAATCTGGAAAAAAACAGAACTTATGGTTTTGATGTGCAAAAAACTTGGATGGCTGGGGATGGCAAAGTTCTTTTTGGTGGCTCTTATCAACATGAATATTACCTGCCAAATGATTACGCAGTTAATTTGAACGAGTATGAACGCAATAATTATGCTTTTTATGGTCAATATGAAAAACCTCTTGATGATAAAAATACGCTTATTGTTGGTGCAAGAGAAACTTGGACTGGCAGCAGCACGGGTGGCAAAAACTATAATAATCTCAGCGGTTCAGGACAGTTTGTACACAAACTTAATGAAAATGAGCGCCTGTATGCCAGTGTCACAGAGTCTTTTAAAATGCCGACCTTCAAACAAATTTATGCACGTGATGATGGTAAATACGAAGGGAACCCTAACGTAAAACCTGAGACAGGCGTGCATTATGAAACAGGCTGGAAGAAAAACAGCGGTGATCATCAGTGGAAGGCTGCTTTGTTCCATTATGATATCAAAGATAATATTACATCACGGTATGATAAAACATCTTCAAGTTATTATTATGACAATGAAGATTTCAAAAATACCGGTATTGAGCTTTCGTGTGCAATCGCCGATGGCAAGGAATGGAATTACCAGTATGGAATTGTTTATCAAAATCCTCTTGTTAAGCCATATGATACCAAAAACGGTACGGCAGTTTCAGATGAATGGCTGCGTAAATACGGCCGTATTCAGCTTAATGGCGGCGTAACTTACTCCAAGGATAAGTGGCGGACAAGTTTGACTGCTACATATCTGGCTGAGCGCTATATGTTGTCGAGCAGCAGCAACGAAGCTACCAAACCTTATTTAGTGACTGACCTTTCAGTAAATTATAAAATGGATGCAAAGCAGGAACTTAACCTCTCGATTAACAATTTGTTAGATCGTGAGGACAATCTGGGCCACACTGGAACTTACTATTATTCAACGCCTATAAATTTTCTGCTTAGTTACAAATTAAGTTTTTAACTTAAGCTTTATTTATCCTTAAAAACAAAATATGGATGGAACGGGTGTATTTGATACTCAATAGAGAAAGCAGTGAAAGTCTGCTACGGTCCCGCCACTGTAATGCTGAGCGATTCCTGAGTTACCACTGAAGAATTCTTCGGGAAGGTAGGATAGCGATGAAGCCGAGTCAGGAGAACTGCCCGTTTAACAATCACTGTTGATCCACGTGTGATGGAGAAGGGATTATTTCTGGCAGATACTTTGCATGTTGCATTCGTATGTTTTATTGGTATTTGCATGTTTTCCACTCACGTTGCTTCATAAAGCGGTGAGTGGATTTTTTACAATTAACTCACCAAAAAAATGTAAGGGAGTGTTTATTTATGGTCAAAGGTTTGAAAAAAATGGTGCTGGCATCTCTTGCTTGTGCCGCATTGGTAACGGGAGCTAATATGCAGCCCGCCTATGCTGCTTACCAACTAAGCTCGGAGGTTAAAACAGCTACACCGGCTTTGCTGCAGGCATCACAAATTGGTGTGAAGGTAGATGCACCGGCCGCTTTGCAGAACTTGGAAAATAAGGACGCCATCCTGATTACTAGTTTTGGTACTACTTTTAAAGAGAGCAGAGAAAAGACGATTGAAGCTACTGTTAACGCTATTCAGGCAGCTCACCCTGATACAAAAGTTGTTCTTGCCTTTACTTCACATATTATTATTGATCGTATCAAAGAGAATGAAGGGATTGTTTTCCCTACGCCAGAAGAGGCTTTAAGTCAATTGAAAGCTGAAGGCTATACCAGAGTTGCAGTTACTTCACTAAATATTATCCCCGGCATGGAATATGATTACAGTGCAGCAGTCTTCAATCTGCATAAGGGTGAATTCAAGAAACTGGTTTGCGGATTACCGCTCATGTATTGGATGGGACAGGAAGGACAACGTGATGATATTATTGAAGCTATGAAAGCTCTAAGCACAGAGTTCCCAAAAGTTGGTAAACACGAAGCTATTCTTTTGATGGCTCATGGTACTCCACATCCGTCTAATGCCTATTACTCTGTTATCCAAAATCGCATAGATGAACTTGGACTGAAAAATGTCTTCGTCTATTCTGTCGAAGGATGGCCACATCTTGATACTATTATTCCGCAATTAAAAGCCAAAGGCATTAAGAAGGTAACTCTTATTCCGATGATGATGGTTGCCGGCGATCATGCCAATAACGATATGGCTGGTACTGAACCGGATTCTCATAAATCCATTTTGGAAAAAGATGGTTTCAAAGTAGATACTTACATTCATGGGATGGGTGAAAACGCTGAAGTTCGCAAGTTATTTGTGGAAAGAGCAGATGAAGCTTTAGCTGTCCTGCAAGCAGAAACCCCTGTAAAAAGCGGACACCATATGAAAAAAGATCAGCAATAATTTTAAAAACATACAGCGGGGAGGGTAAATAATGAAAAAATCTTTAGTATTAGCAATGACAATGGCCATGGGAATTTCCGCGACA
>CAYLRW010000043.1:0-14465 GCA_964386405.1 uncultured Acidaminococcales bacterium
AACAACTAAAAATTGTGGGGTGACTGGTGGGGATCGAACCCACGAAATAACGGAGCCACAATCCGCCGTGTTAACCGCTTCACCACAGCCACCAAATTGACCAAACTTTAATAGCTTGGCGACGAAAATTATTGTACCATAGTCACTTGATAGTGTCAATGATTTTTCGTAACTTTTTTACACTTTAACAAATTTCTGGTATTACTACTTGCAAACAGCTATAGTCTCTATCTCAATTTTAACATCTTTAGGCAGTCTGGCTACCTGTACACAGGACCGTGCAGGTGGATTCTCGACAAAGGCTTTGGCATAGATACCATTGACTGTGGCAAAATCATTCATATCAGACAAAAATACTGTGGTTTTTACAACATCGCTAAACCCAAGGCCTTTAGCAGCAAGGATAGCCTCAACATTAGATAACACCTGCATTGTCTGTTCCTCTATACCACCGGCAACAATTTCTCCCGTTGCCGGCACAATTGGGATCTGTCCAGAAGCAAAAAGCAAACCGGCTGCTTCAATTGCCTGTGAATAAGGGCCAATCGCTTTTGGTGCCTTTTCAGTACTTATTACATTTTTCATCATTATACCCCCTGAAAGCTTTATTATTATTCTGTTTTAAAATACTCTGCAGCCCAGGCCAGCGCTGCCGGCGCATGTGCCAACCCGCCTCCTGCTGTTTCTTTCAAGGCGCAAGGCATTCTGTCACCAACCTCTTTCATCGCATCAATCGCTTCATCCGCTGGAATAAAACTAGTGATACCTGCCAAAGCCATTTCCGCTGCCGTCAAAGCCTGGGCAACTGCTCCGGCATTTCTCTTGATGCAAGGAACTTCTACCAACCCAGCTACCGGATCACAAACCAGACCGAGCATATTCTTAATAGTCATTGCCACGGCATGCCCGACTTGTTCAGGTGTACCACCAAGCATATCAACAGCTGCTCCGGCCGCCATAGCAGCCGCACTGCCAGTTTCAGCCTGACAGCCACCCATAGCTCCTGACAATGATGACCTATTGGCAATCACTAAACCAATACTGCCCGCCACAACCAATCCTGCAGCTAAAGTTTCTTCACTTAATTTGTAATTTTTTTGCAGAGAAAACAGCATGCCAGGCAAAACGCCACTGGCACCAGCTGTTGGAGCTGCAACAATACGCCCCATCGCAGCATTAGCTTCAGCTACTGCAAGTGCGAACATTACTGCATCACTTACCGTCGAGCCCAAAATATTAGCGTAGTTTTCGCCTTGTTTAGCTTCAAACAATTTCTTGGCGCTGCCACCTGTAAGTTTGCTGCGTGAACGTACACCAGTAAGCCCATAATCAATAGAAGCACGCATGACCTTCAGCATGTCAGCCATCTTGCCAAGAAGAGCCTGCGAATCAATTCCCATTGCTGCAGCATTATTTGCAATTAAAGTTTCCCGCAGCGGAATGCCTTTTATCTCTGACTCCTCTATCCAGGCAGCCAAAGAAAGTTTATCTTTTGCCATTTTTGCTTACCTCACAGCACATTATTTATAAAGCGCACAGATTTTACTGCCATCAGATGTGTTATTTTTTCCAGTGTTTCCGGTGCGACCTTCTGGTCACATTCAATTATCATAATGGCCAGTCCGCCTTTGCCAGTGCGGAATACCCGCATGCCAGCAATATTGATGCCATCTTCCGCCAGTTGTCCGCTGACCATGGCGATAACACCGCACTGGTCCCTATGCAGCACTAAAACGCCAGGTAATCTGCCATTCAATTCCACAGGAAAGTCATCAATTTCTGTAACACTGACCTGCCCGCCGCCAATAGAAGAGCCTATCACTTGGCATACTGCACCATTTTCTCCCACCAACTTGAATCTTACAGTATTCGGATGCGCCAAATCGCCAAGATTAACCTTGGCAAAACTGTACTCCAGACTATTTTGCTCAGCAAAAGTTTTTGCTTCCGGGATACGTGCATCATCAGGCAGCCAGCCCATAAGTCCGGCAAGCAGTGCAAGATCAGTACCATGGCCGCGATAGGTCTGAGCAAAAGATCCGTGCAGTTCAATTGCTGCCTTCACAGGCTTTTCACCTAAAATGCTGGCAGCCAAAAGTCCGAGACGCACGGCACCGGCCGTATGGGAACTTGAAGGTCCGATCATCACAGGACCGATTACATCCATTAAATCCATAATATAATACCTCTTTATATTTTATACTAAAAAACCCGTATAGCATCGCCTTTAACAATACCATACGGGCCATACTTACTCAACTTTATCCAGGGAACGATGCGCAAGGCCAACGCATAACTCATTTAAGTTAAGAACACCAACGCCCATAAAAATTGCCACGCAGAGGTGTTCATCAAAACGCGCAATACCGATTTTACCGCCGACATTGAAGCCTATAGCTTTTACCTTCACCTGTTCCAAAGCTTCATGAGCTGCCCCAGCTACGGCGCCGGCACCTACATGGGTGCTGGTCACTATACCCTGGCGTTGAGAGGCTACGACTGCTCTTTCTACTATCTTTACGATTGACTGAATAAATTCGCCGCCAAAATCAACGGCTGTAGAACGCACACCCTGCAACGCCAATTCTTCCTTGACCAGTTGTTCTTCCGAACGGTTGCTGGTAATTGCAATTTTTAAGGCAGCACGGCCAACGTCAATGCTTGTGTGCTTGTCATCTGACATTTTATTCACCTTCTTCTTCAACTAACTCCGGCGTCTTAATAGGTCTTTGGTCGATGACAGCAACCAAGAGGAAGACTATAATACAAACCAGCCATTCAAAATAAATAACATGTTGCAAAACATGCAGGGCTGGCACAAATTCCCAAACAACAATAGCAATTAAACCTGCCAATGTCGTGTAAAAAGCAGAACTTCTGCGGCAAACTGCCGGCATGAAAATCGTGAACAGGAAGACAACAGTGAGAGCGGTCGTAAGACTTAAGCCTGCAACCATTGTTTTCAAAATACCAACGGCATTGAAAGCCAGCCATAAAGTACCGATACCGCAAACAAAGATCGTCACTCTATTAACAAAAAGGAATTTTTGGCCGGAAATACCAGGATTAATAAAACGTTTGTAAATATCTTGGGAAAATAAGGTTCCTGCGCCCAAGAGAATCGTGCAAGCGGTAGAAATGTCAGCCGCCCACATTGCCGCCAGTGTTATGCCGGAAGCAAAAGGATCAAGATTCATAACAACACTTGGCAATGCCATAGTTGCCTTGATATCAGGGAAAGTGACTCTGGCAATTATACCAAGCAAAGCGCACAGAAAACCTATTGGGAAGATCAGCGCTGCTCCCCAGATAAATCCTTTTTTAGCAGAACTGGAATCTTTCGCGCCGCAAGCTATCTGCACTGGTCCTTGCGCGGTGATTGCCTGCGTAATCATGACCACAAACCAGCCTATAACTATTGCCAGCGGCAATCCGGAAAAAGGATTAAACCATTCCTTATCAGCAGGCAATTTGCTGGCAAGAACAGCCAAGCCGCCTACCTGATCAACAGCAGCATAAGTTGAATATAAAACGCCAACATAAATTAAGACCACACTCACTATATTGGAAAGACCGGAGGACCAGAGGCCGCCAATCAAAGTAATACCAATAAAAACAACAGCACTTGTAATCATACCGCCTTTGAAAGAAAAAATATCTGGCAGCAAGGCGGAAAGAATTGCGCCGCCGGCAAGGTACTGCAAGGAAGTAATAACCAGCATAATTATCAAAAGCCCAATAGCGCTGACAACTCTGCCTTTCGTATCATAATAACGTTCAAAAAGATCAGGGATGGTAGTAGCTTTCAAGGCACGATACTTACCTGCTGCAATCAATCCCATGATCAAGGCACCTGCAGACCAAGCGGCATTATACCAACCAGCTGCTAAGCCGACACTAAAAGCGTTCTCAGCAACACCGACGGTTGAGGCAGCACCGACAGCCAGACCTGTAATATTTACCGCGATAAGGCCCGGGCCAAGTTTACGTCCTGCAAATAAATACTCCGCTGCTCCCTTGTCCGCTCTTTTCTTCGCAAACAAGCTGATAGCAAATAACAAAAAAATGTACGCACAAACAATAAATAACTGAATAGACATTAAAACCACGCTACCCTTCTACACAAATAATTAAAAAAACAACACCATACTACCCTTCTGCATTGCTACAAACTCTTCTAGATATTATATCAGCAATATTGCAGAAAAAAAAGCCTGCTTATGCCTATTAACCTATCTGCCGTGGTCAAAATTTTATACACAAAAATATTTTGTTGTTAAATATTTTACAAGGATTTTATATCTCCCTGTCGAATATAGTAATGGTTGAAAATAAATGAATTTCATTCCCGCATCTTATAAACCGCGGGGAGCTGTGTAAAGCCTCTCAGGGCTGACTGCAAGGGCTGCTGCACCATAATCTTTACCTTATCTTTTTTATGAAACAATTTTCGGCGTAGCCGCCAACGAAATTAAAAGCAGAATGGAGGGGTTCCAATGTACAAGATTTATAAAAGTTGTGCTGATGGCGTTGACGAACTAATGTTGGACCAGCTCGAAAAAGGCATATGGATTGATATTATAAGCCCCTCAATGGAAGAATTAACCGAGATTTCCGCTGCAACAGGCGTCCAGCTTGATTATCTGACAGCGGCTTTGGACGATGAAGAAAAATCTCGTATTGAGTGGGAATCTGACCAGATACTGATATTGATCGATATACCTCTTTTACGCAGTAACAATGATTACGATACCCTGCCTTTGGGCATCATAATAACTGCTAACTGCATTATAACGGTTTGTCTGGAAGTTAATGCCGTGCTTGCTGATTTCAATTCAATCAATTATCGAACCTTCAGCACTTTTAAGAAGACCCGTTTCCTTTTCCAGATCCTTTATAAATCTGCTACCTTGTATTTGAAATACATCCGTAACATTAATCGCCGTACAGATGAACTGGAACAACACCTTAGAAAATCAATGGAAAATGCAGAGCTTTTCAATCTGCTTGATGTCCAGAAGTCCTTAACCTTCTTCTCTGCTTCCTTGCGCAGCAACTACATAGTAACTGAAAAAATACTGCGTCTGCGTTCTACCAACCAGCTGCAGCACTTGATCAAGATGTATGAAGAGGATGAAGACTTGCTGGAAGATGTTATTATTGAATATAAGCAAGCTATCGAGATGGTTGAGATGTATAGTCACATCCTAAACAGCATGATGGAAGTATTTGCTTCGATTATCAATAATAATATGAACCTTGTGATGAAATTTTTAGCAGGTGTAACAATTTTGCTTGCTATTCCTACTGTACTTTCCGGGCTTTGGGGAATGAACGTCCAGGTTCCTTTCCATGACAATGACTATGCTTTCTTCATCGTTGTCGGCATAGCTGCTGCAATTGCTATTACTTTTGCTTATTTTCTCCGCAAAAAGCGCATGTTCTGATTTACAGGAAGGGGACACGTAATGTCAAAGATTATGGCCGAGCAGCTGCTTGCCGGCATTATACTCGGTGATACCGAGAACAAAGAATTCATCTATCTGCCAGGTGGGGAAGTCGGTTCAGAAACTCCTTATGCTGTCTTTGAAAAAGACGGTGTGAGGAAGGAAGACCTGCCATTAGAAGAAGCGGTCAAACTTGCCAAACGTTTGCACCTTGCTCCGGCAGTACACCCTCTGTTTGGGAAAAAATCATATTAAAAAAGTGTGTATCTCCTCCTTATGTAGGAATGAGATACACACTTTTTTCATATTTATCAACTATTTTATGACGATAACAGGAATATGCGCTTCCTGTACCAGTTTCTTACTCACGCTGTCACTGAGAATTCCCTGCAATGTGCCTAAGCCACGGCTGCCGACGACAACCGTATCACAGTTGAACTTTTCTATTGTTTTCATTGCCATAGCTGCCGGAGCACCGAATTCAAGAATATATTGAACCTGAACGCCACTCCCGTCCAAAACAGATTTAGCTGCCCCTAATACCTTGTTACCTGTTTTAACAGCCTCATTGTTTGCCTGTGTACGCAGCTCCTGATCAAGCGGAGCTGCCTCTGCTGTCACTTTCATATCTGTTTTTACGGTTGTCATTGCAATAAGTTCTCCCGCAGATAACTTACATAAATCAATAGAATACCGCAGCGCCCGCAAAGAATTTTCTGTTCCATCAACCAGTACAAGAACTTTTTTCAGCATACATTTTCTCCTTTTACAAAAAAATCGTGCCGCTTTTACCGGCACGATTTTTATACGTGTTATTTAACGATAATTACCGGACATTCAGCATTTGCAGCAACCTTAGCGCTGACACTGCCCAGCAAGGCAGCTGACATCAAACCAAGACCACTTGTACCAACTACAATAGAATCAACTGCTAAAATTTTCGCCTGTTTCAATATTGTTTTAGCTGGCTCAGTATGAACTATTTCTTTGAATTCAATTTTTGCATAACCTGCTGCCGCAGCTTTTTTCTTTGCTGTTTCAAGTGCGCCTGTGCCGGCTTTTGCCTTTTCACCCTCTGTTAGTTCTTCTTTAGAACCTTCTTTCTTCATAATTCTTTCGAGAATGTCATCATCCAGTTGTTCCATTTCATAAGAATGTAGTTTTGAAAGGTCAAATGGAACAGATACATGCAAAACTACAATCTCGCTACCACATGCTTTCCCTACTCCCATCGCGAATTCTAACGCTCTGAATGAAATTGGGGATCCATCAATTGATACCAGGATCTTGTTCAACATAAAAACCGACTCCTCGCATACCCTAAAACTATTTATTTCTATGAAACATCATAGACTAACAGATACAAAGCATACAATTATTTTACAATCAGAACAGGTATCGTTGCATATTGTGATACCTTGGAGCTGACACTGCCAAGCAGGAACTCAGCAATTCCACTCAGTCCCCTGCTTCCAATGACAATAGCGTCACAACTTGTTTTTTTGGCAACAGAAAGAATTCTTTCTGACGGATGACCAACTTCCAAAATATATTCTACACCTTTAGCATAGCCGCTAACCTTTTCCTTAGCCATACCTAATACTTTATCACCGATTTTTTCCAGTTCATTATTGCCCTGATTGATAGTAGCATAGTCAAAAGGCACAGCAAGCAAAGCCGCATTATTGTAGGGTTGAATGACATTCACGACTACAAGTTCACTATCAAACTTGTTTCCCAAAAGAATTGCCTGCTCTAAGGCATGCCAGGAAGTTTCGGATCCATCAATAGGAACCAGAATTTTTTTAAACATTTTAACCCCTCCAAACTCATAGCTTCTGACCAAAGAAAATATCTTTCTGTTTTACCTATTCTTGATTTCTTCGTTTTTTCCTGCTTTTGAGCAATTATTTCCTTTTTTTGAATACCAAAAATCGTGCCGAAGTATACGGCACGATTTTTTTTGCAACAATTATCTCACAATCGTAACAGCACAAGGTGCATTAGCAAGCACTTTGCTGCTCACACTTCCAACCAAAAAAGAACGTACAAAACCTAGTCCACGGCTACCCATGATAATCAAATCTGCTTCCATATCCTCGGCTTGTTCGACAATCATCAAGGCTGGGTCTACATCTACAACTTCTTTAAAAGAAATCTTCATATACCCTGCAGCCTCTGCCTTCTGTCTGGCAACCGCAATAGAAGTTTCAGCTGCTTCTTTTCTCTTTGCAATCGACAGCGCTGCTTCAGATGGTCTTGCCTCCCAACCTTCAAGGACGACCTTAGCCGCCGGTTCAGCCGGTTTTGCTTCCCAACCTTCAAGGACAACCTTGGCGTCCTTTTTAGCTGTTTTTGGCCGTTCACGCAACTGTGCCAAGTCATAAGGGACCGCAATATGTGCGACTACAATTTCGCTGTCTAAAACTTTCCCCAGCATCATGGCATGCTCCAAAGCTCTGAATGAACTTGCCGATCCATCTACCGGTACCAAAATTTTCTTCAACATAACTATCGCCTCCCTATTAATACCTATGAATATCTATGTTTTTACACAGAAAAACCAAACTATGCAGTGTCGCAATTTTGTATTATTCTGATAATTTACCTCTTTATTGACCTATTCTTTGTTAATTTTATTTTTCATGCTAATTTGAAAGAATTTTTTAAAAAATTTAACATTTTACAAAATTATTTTTCATAAAAAATGCGCCCGCAAATGCGGACGCGCTATTTTTAATCGACGGTCTAAATTAAAGGAGAAAAACTACTTAACTATCAAAACAGGCACCGAAGAATACTGAGAAACTTTGGCACTAACACTGCCAAGAAAAAACTCAGCTATGCTGCTCAAGCCCCTGCTGCCAATAACAATGGAATCGCAAGCTTCTTTTTTGGCGAGAGCAATAATTCTTTCTGACGGATGTCCTACTTCCAATTCATAGGAAACATGGTTTTTGAACTCAGTAAGCTTTTCTTTGGCCATATTTAAAACCTGATCACCAATTTTTTCCAACTCACTGTTACTTTGGTTAATAGTAGCATCATCAAGCGGTACAGCCAATAAAGCTGCATTGTTATAGGGCTGGATAACATTTACTACAATAAGTTCTCCATCAAACTTTTCACCTAAAGCAGTGGCTTGTGCTAAAGCATGCCACGCAGTTTCAGAACCATCAACAGGAACAAGTATTTTTTTGAACATATTACCGCCACCTCCGTTAATTAAACCTTCGGGGTAAAGTTTCTGCCTCTTTAAATACTTATTCTTGCTTTTTTGCCATTATCCTGCCAAACTTGATGGTTTTTCTACAAGAAGATTATCTTTCTTCACGATCATAAGGAACACCCAAAGCCTGAGGTGATGCCAGTCTGCCGCCTTTGCGGATTAAAACGAGAACCAACACCAGTATCGTGAAAATATAAGGCAGCATATTCAGGATAAAGATGGAGATCGGCAAACCTATTACTTGCAAATGAAAACCAAGCGCGTCGACACCACCGAAAAGGTAGGAACCGGCTAAAGCTCTCCAAGGATCCCAAAGTGCAAAAATGACCAGTGCTACAGCAATCCAGCCTCTGCCGGCAGTCATATTCTCCAGCCAACTAGGAGCATAGGCCAGCGAAAGATAAGCACCGCCAAGACCAGCTAAAGCCCCGCCAATCATAACGTAAATATACCGCAAGCGGAAAACATTAACACCGACTGAATCAACTGCGGCAGGATTCTCACCCAAAGCCCGCAGGAATAAACCTGCTCTTGTTTTATAAAGATAAAAAGCAGTTGCTGCAACCAGTACATAACTTATATAAACAAGAATATCTTGTTTAAAGACGACAGGTCCAAGAATAGGGATATCACTTAAACCAGGTATTGCCAGCTTACCAAAAGTGTGCTCGGCGCGCATACCAACATAGGCTTTGCCCAAATAATCACTAAGGCCCGAGCCGAACAAGGTAAGGGCCAAACCGCTTACAACCTGATTAGCTCTTAAGGTAACAGTAAGATAAGCGTGAATAAGTGCAAGCAAGGCACCCGCTACCAGGGAGATGCCAACACCAAACCAAGGATTGCCCGTATTTACCGTGATCATAAACCCGGTAACCGCTCCCACGAGCATCATGCCATCTACACCAAGGTTCATGATGCCGGAGCGTTCTGCAATCAATTCGCCCAAGGCGGCAAACAAAATTGGCGTACCAGCTGTAATGGAGGCGGCCAAGATAGAAATAATCAAAGTCTCACTCATCTTGCACTTCCTCCTTATCTGAAAACTTTATTTCATACTGTGTCAGAATTTCCGAACCAACTACAAAGAACAAAATAGCTCCCTGCAGCATCGTAGCTGCGGCAGAAGGAATGCCCATCGTCTGTATCATAAAACCGCCTACATGAATGATTGCAAACAAAAACGCCACAATAACGATAGCTAGCGGATGTAGTCTGGCGAGCCAGGCCACACTGATAGCGGTATAACCATAACCTGGACTTATTCCCGGCTGCAGCCTGCCAACAATGCCGCTGACTTCTACCATACCGGCAAAACCACTTATTGCCCCGGAAATAAACATGACCAGCAATACATTCTTTCTGATGTCTATGCCAGCGTAACGAGCTGCCACAGGGTTAGAGCCAATAACTAAAGTTTCGTAGCCCCACTTAGAGCCCTTAAAGAATAACCAGAAAATAACTGCTAAAAGCAAAACTGCAAAAATACCATAATGGACGCGCAAAGCGCCAAAAGTAGGTATCAGAGCCGCATCCGGGAAAGGAGCTGTGAGCGGGAAGTTCAAGCCTTTAGGATCACGCCAGGAGCCATAAACAAGATAGCTTACCCACAAAATAGCAATATAGTTCATCATCAGGGTAGTGATTGTTTCACTTACCTGCCACTTGGTCTTAAACCAGCCGGCCAGAAGACCCCAGAACCCGCCGCCAAGTGCAGCCATAAAAACCATAAAGGGAATCATCACGAGGAAAGGCAAATTGGGGAAAGTCAAAGGCACCCAGGTAGCCCAGCAAGCTCCCATATAAAACTGCCCTTCAGCACCAATATTCCAGATTTGCATCCTGAAGGCAACGGCAATTCCTAACCCACAAAGCGCCAGCGGAATCATTTTGACAATAGTTTCGGAGATACCATATTCAGAACCAAGTGCCCCTGCAAACATCGCACGGTAGACCTCAAAAGGATCTCTACCGGTAATTGCTAAAAATACGCCGCAAAATATCAATGCCATGAAAACGGCTATCACAGGAACTACAATCTGTGATGTTTTGTTTTGTGCCAAGCTTTTTTCTAATCTTATTTTCATGCTTTGGCACCTCCATTTCCAACTATGCCAGCCATTAAGGCACCAATTTTTTCTGTGTCCATTTCTTTTACAGGGAATTCGCCCAAAATTTTACCATTAAAAATAACGCCTACACGGTCAGCTAATTTGGCAATCTCTTCCAGCTCTTCCGAAACAAGAATAATAGCAGTATTATTTTCCTTCATTTGCAACAGCAATTTATGCACTGATTCAATAGCACCGATATCCAAACCACGCACAGGATAAAGTACTATCATGAGTTTTGGCTTACTGGCAATTTCGCGCCCTAAGAGCAGTTTTTGCAGATTACCGCCGCTCATCATCTTCACAGGTTGGAAAATAGAACCCATCTTAACATCAAACTCGCGCACAATCCGCTGCGTCTCAGCAATTGCAGCATCTCTTTTTAAAAAATGCCCTTTAGAAAACTTCTCACTGCCGTATTCCTTGAGAATAACATTATCACAAGAATTCAATTTTGGTACCAACCCCATGCCGAGGCGATCTTCAGGAACATAGCTTATGCCCCTGCCAATAATTTCTTTAGGAGAAAGACCAGAGATTTCTTCGCCATAGAATTTAATGCTGCCTGAAAGCGTGTGACGAAGTCCAGCCAGAACTTCAGCCAATTCTCTCTGCCCATTACCTGATACACCGGCTATACCGTATATTTCACCAGCTCTGACTTTAAAGGTAATACCGTCAAGTCCTAAAGTGTTCATGTCATTAAGGGCCGAGATATTATCTATCACTAGTACTGGCTCTTTATCGCTAGGCTCAGATTTTTCGTAGGCAGTTATAATATCTCTGCCAATCATCATTTCTATAAGCTTCGCCTGATTAATTTCTGCACGTCCGATAGAACCTGTAACGCGTCCATTGCGCAATACTGTAATCTGATCGGCCAATTCTTCAACTTCATTCAATTTATGCGAAATAAAAACAACCGCACAGCCATTATCAGCCATATTACGCAGATTGCTGAAAAGCTCCCGTGTTTCTTGCGGAGTTAATACCGCTGTAGGTTCGTCAAGGATCAACACCCTTGAATCATTATAAAGCATGCGCAAAATTTCCACTCTCTGCTTTTCTCCTACAGAAAGCTGCCAGACATACGCTCTTGGATCAACATATAAACCATATTTTTCGCCAAGTCTGGTTATTTCTTCCACAATTTCTTCTTCCGATATCAAAACAGAGCCAGAAGTCTGACTCAAAGCGATATTTTCGGCAACTGTAAAAGACTCAATAAGTTTAAAATGTTGATGGACCATCCCTATACCATTGGTCAGAGCATCACTTGGTGAATTTATTTTCTTTTCCTCACCTTGAATTTCGATAGTACCTTCGGTCGGACGATAAAGACCGGAAAGAATACTCATTAAGGTACTCTTACCTGAGCCATTTTCGCCAAGAAGAGCATGAATCTGACCAGCGTAAAGGTCAAGATTCACCTGATCATTAGCTATGACACCTGGAAATCTTTTGACAATATTGCGCATCCTAATTAATGGTGTTACTTCCATTACAATCCTCCATTATCTAAAAACACGGTCAGAAGCAGCCAGCATATGACAACATCCAACGCTTTTATTTTTTTACTGCTGCTCGTTCGCCGATTTTCCTTGCCGCATAGACACCGCTTGCGCTGGCCTGCGAAAGGCCTCTCGTAATACCTGCTCCATCACCTATCGCAAATAAGTTAGGTATTTTGGTCTCCAGATTACCATCTATTTCAAGGCGGGCACTGTAGAATTTAACTTCAACACCATAAAGAAGAGTATCGTCATTAGTCATACCGGGAGCAACTTTATTCAAGGCATAAATCATTTCAATAATATTATCAAGATGACGTTTTGGTAAAACAAGGCTCAAATCACCTGGCGTTGCCTCTAAGGTTGGCTTAGTAAAGCTCTTTTCGAGTCGTTTTTCATCCGTCCTGCGTCCCTTAATCAGGTCGCCGAACCTTTGGACCAACACACCGCCTCCTAACATATTGGAGAAAGAAGCAATTCTCTTACCATATTTAAGCGGTTCCTGAAATGGCTCCGTAAACTTGTTGCTGACAAGCAAGGCAAAGTTTGTATTCTTGCTGTGCAAAGCAGGATCTCTGAAGCTATGTCCGTTAACAGTAACGATACCGTCAGTATTCTCCGCAACAACATAGCCATTAGGATTCATACAGAAAGTACGAACAAGATCTCCATACTGTTTTGTCCTATAAACCAATTTTGCTTCATATACTTCATCAGTGATGTGTTTAAAAACCTGTGCCGGCACTTCAACGCGTACACCTACATCAACTTGATTATTGATAAAGGACAGTCCAAGTTCCTTGCATTGTTCCGTAAACCATTCCGCGCCAGCACGTCCAGGGGCGGCAATCAAATATC
Source organism: uncultured Acidaminococcales bacterium (assembly GCA_964386405.1). Classification (GTDB taxonomy): domain Bacteria; phylum Bacillota; class Negativicutes; order Acidaminococcales; family Acidaminococcaceae; genus RZYP01. Next base: position 13,157 of record CAYLRW010000043.1, read on the forward strand.
TGCAATTGATAAGTTCAGTTTGTCCCTTGATTTCTAACGAGAAGGTGCCATCAGATTCACGATGAATTTTTTCTACATGCGTATTACAGCGTATGTCAACTTTACTGATCAAATGGTTATAAATATCTTCCATTATTATTAAATTATTCTCTGTTCCAAGATGGCGAACCTTTGCATTAAGCAAATGCAGGTCATGGCTAAGAGCTTCCTTAGCGATATGACAATTTTTAGTGCTGAAATATTCGCCGGGCGCTCCATGCAGACAATTCAATCTGTCTACATAGTCTATCAAATCTATTACATCTTTTTCTGGTATATATTCATTAAGCCATCCACCAAACTCGGTTGTAAAATTGAATTTGCCATCAGAAAAAGCGCCTGCGCCGCCAAAGCCACGCATAATATCACAAGGCACACAGCGCAAACAATGATTAACTTTTTTCTCAGCAAGAGGGCATCTGCGTTTATTGATAGCATGCCCTTCTTCAATTATTGCCACCTTGAGTTCAGGATATTTCAAAGTGAATTCATAAGCAGCAAATATTGCGGCTGGTCCGCCACCAATAATCGCTACATCAAACATATTGTTCATGTCATGCCTCCTAAACGAAAAATCACAACCTATATTATACTTCAAAAGTTAGCAAATACTCAATCACTTAAATTTTTTCGTTTCATCACCCAATGGTTTATCTTTATTGGGGTCGTTCTTAAAGATGTCAATATTCTTCTTTGCTTCAGCAACAGCATTATCATAAACTGTTTTAAAAGCACTGAGATCCTGCGGCTTACCGGTTCTTAACCATTCTGTAACAACCTTGCCTAGACCGTAAGTGGTACCAACCGCTATAGGAATTTGCAACGGTGCAAAAGGAATTAGTGTAGCAACTGTCTGACCCACAAAAACAGTTCCTAACGATCCCAAAATGCTGACAGCCATTGATTCTGATATCTCTTCCTCATATACTTTGCCCAATTGAATTATCATATAAATTTGATTGGCAATAAGAGCCATCGTCCCTAGAAGAGGTGCCACAACAATTACACCAGCTCGCGCTGCCGCCCATTTGCATAGTACTTCCGCTTCGTCCGCTCTTGCCTTATCATCTATCACAGTAATCTTCAATTCTTCATCCATAATTATTACCTCCATTTGAAAATTCTTACCTAATAACTATTCGCCCATCTGTACTTAACTCCTGCAACAAGCATAAGAAAAGGGTGCCCTGAAGGGCACCCTTTTTTACTATTATTTTCAATTGTTATCCGCTGCTTCTGCAATAACAGCACCTAAAATTAAACCTAGCAA
>CAYLRW010000044.1:0-14140 GCA_964386405.1 uncultured Acidaminococcales bacterium
TGATGATATTTGATTTAAATATTACAATATATTCTTGACAATCTTATGATTAATCAGTATACTAATATTCGCAGTCGGTTTTCGGCTGCGAATATATTTTTTGTTGGCCTAATTTCAAATGTTTGACAAAAGTTTTTCAACCGGAGAGATGTCCGAGCGGTTGAAGGAGCACGCCTGGAAAGCGTGTGTACTTGAAAGGGTACCGAGGGTTCGAATCCCTCTCTCTCCGCCATTTAAAATTGACCGCCAATGTTGCGGTTTTTATTTTTCTGTCGGACCGTGGCTGTCGGGTCCTGCGCAATGGGAGCCCGTGAACCTCGTCAGGTCCGGAAGGAAGCAGCGATAAGCGGTTACTCTTGTGTGCCGCAGGGGTGCCTGCAGCTGCGGCCCGACAGAAAAATAACCTATAGACTGCTCGCAGTAGCTTTATGGCTGCTATGAGTGGTCTTTTTGTTTATAATTATTGTCATCGGTAATGTTGCCGGCAGTAAATAACTATTGCAGGTAAAAGTTTTATTGTATAATACTAAGTGAAGAAATTTTAAAGGGGTGAGTGCGTGGACTATATAGCGCTTTATCGTCGCTGGCGGCCGCAGGATTTTGATGCTTTAGTAGGCCAGGACCATATCCGCACAGCATTGACCAATGCTCTGGATACGGGGAAAATTGCCCATGCTTATTTATTTACCGGCCCACGCGGTACAGGTAAAACAAGTACGGCCAGAATTTTGGCTAAAGCCTTGAACTGTGAAAAGGGACCCAGCGCCCATCCTTGCAATCAATGTGAGAATTGCTTAAGGGCTACCGAAGGTAGTTCTATGGATATTTTTGAAATTGATGCCGCCTCTAACCGCGGCATAGACGAAATAAGACAATTACGCGAAAAGGTTGCTTTTGCTCCTGTTAACGGGCGTTATAAGATTTATATTATTGATGAAGTTCATATGATGACGAATGATGCTTTCAATGCTTTGTTGAAAACCTTGGAAGAACCACCGGCACATGTTGTTTTTATTTTGGCAACTACAGAGCCGCATAAGATTCCTGCCACAATTCATTCGCGTTGCCAAAGATTTGACTTCCACCGTGTTACTGTCGAGGAAATTGCAGCGCATCTGACTAAAGTTGCGCGCGAAAGCGAAATTGAAGCTGATGAGGATGCCCTGCGTTTGATTGCTATCCAGGCAGACGGTGGTATGCGTGATGCCTTGAGCCTTTTGGATCAGTGCGCGGTTATGGATAAGAAAGTTAGTGTTGAATCTGTTCGCTCTGTTCTTGGCATTGTCGGACGGGAGGGACTGCGCGCGCTTACCGGAGCAATCGGTGAGGAAAATCTGCCGCAGGCACTTTTGACGATGAACGAACTGATTGGACAAGGCAAGGATGTCCGACAAATTCTGACAGAATTATCGGAATATCTCAGAGCATTGCTTTTATACCAGGCAGCACCGCATTATGGCGATATTTATCTGACTGATAGCAAAGAGGCCTTACAGAAATTGGCACCTTTATTTACAGAAGCACGCATTGTTGCCGCTCAACAGCGATTGCATGAAGCAATGGAAGAATTACGGTGGGCCGTACGCGGTAAGATAACGGCAGAACTATGTATTTTTGATTTGTGTAAATTAGAAGGCTCGTCCCTACCGGCTCTGCAGGCCAGAGTAGAAAAACTGGAAAAGCTGCTTGCCAATAAAGATTTCAATGACACGGTGACCTTGACAGCAGCGCCGGCAACGCCCGGCCATTCTGTGCCTGAACCAGTCAAAAGGGTAAAAAGCACGGCGGAAACAATTGCACCATCCCGGGAAGAACAGCCGGAACGACGCGCCGCTGATATTATGACAGTCAACGAACAGCACGATGCGCCTGTGGCAGACTATGAAGAAGTCCGGACGGAGAAGGTAAAGGCAGAAAGTCCTGACAATGCCCGCGAAATGATACCGGAAGGCGAAGAGATTTGGAACAAAGCTCTTGCCAGGATCAAAGCCGATAAGAAGATGTCATTGCACGCTTGTGCTTCTTGTGGTTCTGTCGCTGGGTTTGACGGCAAAAATCTGACAGTTGGTTTTAAGGTGGCTTATTCCTGTGAGCGGATGAACCGTCATGACTATAAGCAAAAAATGGAAGAAGTAATGCTGGAACTTTCCAGAGAAGCGGTTAGTCTGCGATGCGTTGTGGAAGAAGCAAAACCAGCTAAAAAGGCTGTGAAAAAAGAGCAGGAACTTGATCCGACGGTAAAAAAAGCTTTGGAAATTTTTGGCGGTACAATTGAGAAAATATAATTTTTCTTTTAATAGTTGAAGCTATTTGATACAATTTATAAAGGCTAGCAGTTTGAAGGAGGATATACAGATGTTTAACGGAATGAACAATATGGGCAATATGCAAGGCATGATGAAAAAAGTACAAAAAATGCAGGCAGAAATGCTGAAGATGCAGGAAGAACTCAAAACACGTACAGTGGAAACAACCGTCGGCGGCGGTGCTTTGACTATAGTTGCCAATGGCAAAAAAGAAATTGAAAGCATCAATATTAAACCGGAAGCTCTTGACCCAGATGATGTCGAAATGCTGCAGGATATGATTGTATCCGGAGTAAATGAAGCTATGCGCAAGATTGACGAGATGACCGAGCGCGAAATGAGCAAGATCACCGGCGGCATGAAATTGCCAGGTATGTAATTATCAGCAAAAGAGGAACATTATGCGAATGATCAAACCGATGGCTGACTTGTATGAGCAGCTGAGGCGATTGCCGGGCATCGGCTCCAAAACGGCTTTACGTCTGGCTTACCATATAATTGACAGACCGGAAACCGAAGTAAGACAATTGGCAGGAGCGTTGATTGCTGCTAAACAGCAGATTAAACTTTGTTCCGTTTGCTATAATCTTTCTGACAGTGAACTTTGTGAAATATGCGGCAGGAAAGACAGAGACCACTCTATAATATGTGTCGTGGAACAACCTCAGGATTTGATGGCAATGGAACGCAGTCATGGTTACAAAGGTGTTTACCATGTGCTGCATGGAGTTTTGTCGCCGCTTGATGGTATTGGGCCTGATAATATCAAAATCAAAGAATTGCTCTTGCGTCTCCAGCAGACGCAGGTAAAGGAAATAATTATTGCAACGAACTCTGATGTAGAAGGCGAAGCAACCGCGGTTTATCTGGCTCAGCTGCTGAAACCGCTTGGCCTTACTGTAAGCCGCATTGCGCATGGCCTTCCAGTGGGCAGCGATTTAGAATACGCGGATGAGATGACGCTTGCCAGAGCATTGGAAAATAGAAGGAATATGTAAGAGGTGTTTGTAAAATGTCAGAGTTTGCAGGCTTTGTGCCTTATGCTGTAGCAATAGTAGTTTTGCTGCTATTGGTCAGACTTTTTTCACTGCCGTTCAAATTAGTATGGAACGGTCTTGTCGGAGGAGCAACTTTGTGGCTCATCAATCTTGTGGGTGCTGCTTTCTCTTTTCACATTGATATAACAGTGATAAAAGCTCTTATCGCTGGTTTTTTCGGAGTGCCTGGCGTTGTAGCGCTTGCGCTTTGGCAAATATTGGCTTGATTATCAGCGCAATGACGCCTGCTCATTACATATAATGAGCAGGCGTTTTGTAATATTCAGGATATGTTTTTCAAAATAGAATTTGATTATTTTAGCAGTGGCGGCAGGAAATGCAAAAAGTAAACAGAAATTAGAATTAGAGGATGGAGGGGATTGAGATGAATGTTCCGTGTGAGGGCAAGCTGTGCTCATACGTTCAGGCGATGTTAGCAAGAAGGCCTGCCGGCATAGATCGGGCAGACAGGCAGACAGAAGCTGCTGTGCTGTTGCCTTTAGTTGATGATCATGGTAAGTTGGGAGTGCTTTTTGAGGTAAGATCAAAATCATTATCTTGGCAGCCGGGAGAAGTGTGTTTTCCAGGGGGGAAAAAAGAAAAAAATGATTGCAGTTTACAGGAAACAGCTATCAGGGAAACCTGCGAAGAACTTAATCTGACTCCCGATGATATGGTTATTTGCGGACAGCTTGATTTTCTCGTCACCCACTTGGGACCTACCGTCTATCCTTATGTCGGTAATATAGGTGATTTGTCAAAGGTAAAACCAAGTTGTGCAGAGGTGAGTGAAGTTTTCGTAGTGCCGCTTTGGGAATTGATGCATCAGACACCACGCAAGGTACATATGGAACTTGCTAACAAGGCTAATGATGATTTCCCTTTTGATCTGCTGCCGCGCCATCCACGCGGCTGGCTGCAGCGCAAAGGGTATGATGTCTATTTTTACGAATATGAGGGCCACGTTATCTGGGGGCTTACAGCGCGTATCCTCTACAGTTTTCTGCGCAGGCTGAAGAAGGAATTGCCGGAAACTTTTTTTGACGATTGAGCTTAATTACTGTATAATTGTTGGATTAAGACTCATAGGAATAGAGGAGACGTAAACGTGCACATGAAGTTTGGTAAAAAAACCATAGCTATTATTGCAGCAATTATTCTGACTCTTAGTTATGTCGTTTATGAATATTTTACAGGCGGCTCAATTTTTGGCGGAGTATCATTGGACTCACTCTCACGCGCAGACAGATTAGCGCTGAAGACCAATATAGTGGTAATGGGTGTGGATGAACGGGATGAAGACGCAGGACGTTCAGATACTCTTTTTGTCGTGATGCTTGACCCAAAAAGTAATAACATTTCTTTGCTGTCCATTCCCCGTGATACCATGGTCAAGATTCCAGATCGCGGCTGGGATAAGATTAATCATGCTTTCGCTTTTGGCGGACACAAACTTACACAGCAGACCGTAGAAGAATTTTTGGGCATCCAGATCAATAATTATGTAGTGGTTGATTTCAAGGGCTTCAAAGGTCTTGTTGATGCCATTGGCGGCATTGATATTAATGTAGAAAAAGATATGTATTATGAAGATCCCTATGATAATTTAGTGATTGACCTGCAACAGGGCAGACAGCATCTTGACGGAGCGAAAGCAATCCAGTATGTACGTTATCGCGATGAGGAAGGCGATATTGGCCGTATCAAACGCCAACAGCATTTTATGGCGGCGATTTACGAAAAAATAACTTCCACAGAAATACTTACTAAAGTTCCTGGGTTGGTCAAAGAGTTAGTGACTATGATCAAAACCGATATACCGGTTACCGATATGATAAAACTTGCTAAAGCAATGAACAAGACCATGAAGGATGAAAAAGGCCTTAACATGGCAATGGTACCTGGTGAACCTGTATATATTGATGAAATAAGTTATTGGGTCCCGGATATGACCGACTTGCGGCAGCTGATGGTTGATATGCAGGGCGCGACAATGAGCGATAAATATCGGATGGCAGCAGAAAAATTTGAAGCCGAGTATAAAAAAGTCGTTCCTGATAGTGAGCTTGAAGTTACCAAAGATGAGAAAACAGATAAAACAGTTAAAGTATTGCGCAAGAATAGCGCTGAAGATTTAAAAAAGACTGATGGCACTGCGTCTGGTGCGAAAAAGACAACTGCCGATACCGCAAAGAAAGGCAGCAGCCAGAGCAAAGCAGGCACTGCAAGTGAGCAGCAGCCATCTGAGCAAACTGTCAAACGTAATGTTTCACTGAAAATCATTAATTGCAGCGGCAGACCCGAGGCACTTGACCGGGCAGTGAGCCTTGCCGAAGGAGCTGGTTTTATTGTCGCCGGCACTGGCAGCGGGGAAAAAATTTCTTCCACACAGGTAGTGGCAACGAACACTGACGGCTGGGTTGTAAGTAAACTCTCGACTTTGCCTTTCAGTTATGCTATGCGCATAGCACGTAATCCTGACGCAGATACGGAAGGTATTGTCTACATAGGTGAAGATTTTAAATAATAAAAAATATTTAAATAGGGCGGTTGCACATTGTATACAAAAATGTTATACTGAGTATGTAATGAAACAGCCCCTCATTTTGCCCTTCTAGTAAGGGCTTTTTTTTTGCCCTTTTTTGAGTCTTACTGAAGGTGTATGCTATAATGAAAGCAAGTATTAAGGGGGATTACGGTGTCCAGACAAGTTTATCTGGTTTGTGAAAAGAATGTTGACGGCGAAATTACGAGGCAGCAGTTGGCACAAGCTTTGCAGGAACGTGGTATAGAACATACATTATTGCCAGTAAGCCAAAGAAATATTATCAATAAGCCGGCTATCAGCAGGAAGTTGTTTGCCAGAATAGCATGGCTTTGTTTTTCTACGCCTGACGCCGTCAGGCTGTTTTTTGCTTCTTTTAGTGATTTTCAAGTGAATAATTTGAAGTTCGCAGGGCAGGATTTAAACACTGCCGCAGCACTATTGCAGCAGGGAGTGAAAACAGACTACATACCTGTCAAACCTTTAGCCTTAGAACAGAATGGCCTTTTGCATCAGCAGGGGGAACTTGTTGCTGCTGTGGATGCGCAGGAATGGCCTGGACTGCCGGCAACTGTGAATATGATGTTTACAGAGAGAACAAGGCTTCCTTTTAACATACCGGAAACAACATCAGCTGTTTTTTTACTTAATACCCCGCGGGAAGCTGAATATTTGCTGCGCAATGCGCAGCCTGATGGTATATTGCTGTGTAAGGATCCGGCTACTGCTGAGGTATGCTGGCAATATAATAGGGCAAAAGTTGTTTTGCCTACTGATTTCACCTATGAAGGTTTACTGGCAGAACTACAAATGCTTACGGGTAACTGAATCAAACAGTTTCGTTTGGGATTTTTGGTCAGATATGTTACAATTAATAGGGCTTCTTTGTAAGTAATAACGCATTACTGCCTTAAACGGAAGCATGCAGGAGGAATATTAATGCGCAATGATATACATATTGTATTGGATAGTACAGCAGTCATGGGGCAGACCCCGTTAAAAGATGATTTACGCTGCCACGAAGTAAGATTGAGTGTGCGTCATGGCAGGACAGAATGGCGCGACGGTGAAAAGTCTTTGGCAGAAATGTTCGCTATGGTTGAAGCAACCGGTGAATTGCCTAAAACTTCTCAGCCCCCGCTTGGTGACTTTTTGCTGCTTTTCAAAGAGCTTGCCGAACAAGGGAAAAAAATACTGATGATAGCAATTGATGGCGTACTGAGCGGCACTGTGCAAACTGCACGTCTTGCTGCAAGACAGGTAATGGAGGAACTTCCCGGTGCCGATATACGTGTCGTGGATAGTCTGACTACAGCAAATGCAGTTTCCGGTATGGCAATGGCCATCTTAGAATATATTGACAGCGGTGCTGAGATGGATGCAGTTGAAGACTATGCAAACGACTTAGCACAAAGAACGGAAACTATTTTCAGCGTGGATACGTTGACTTACTTGCAAAAAGGTGGAAGAATCGGTGCTGTCGGAGCCTTGGTTGGCAATCTGCTTGGTATAAGACCGATTGTGCACCTGAATAAAAAAGGCGAGTTAACGATTGCTGATAAAGTAAGAACAAGGTCAAAAACCTTGCGGAGAATGCTTGAAATAGGCAGTGAATTTGCTCCTTTCGAGGCTATGTATATCGCACATGCGGAAGCACCTGAGGATGCAGAAAATTTAAAAGAACATTTAATGGAGATGTATCCAGGGGTGCCAATCCTTGTAACTGGTATTGGAACGGTACTTGCGTCACATTTAGGACCAAAGGTCATCGGAGTCTTTTTACGTCGCAAAAAGTAGAAAGGGTGTAATTCATGGAAATAAAACAGGAAGCAGCGATCAACGGCAGCCAGTTGAAAAATATGCTGCTCGGTGCTTACCAAAGTTTCGAAAATAATTATGAAATGATTAATAATCTTAATGTTTTCCCTGTCCCAGATGGTGATACGGGAACTAATATGCTGCATACAATGGCTTCGGTAGCGGAAGCTGTCAGCAAGCTGGAAAATGCAACAATAGGAGAGATTGGACAGGCGGCAGCTAAGTCGGCTATTCTCGGCGCACGCGGCAATTCAGGAGTTATTCTTTCCCAGCTATTGCACGGAATTGGCAAAGGCCTGGCTGGTAAAGAGGCTGCTACCAACAACGAAATCGGCAAGGCTTTTCAATATGGCATTCTGTATGCTTATCGCTCTGTTTCCCGACCAGTGGAAGGTACGATACTTACGGTTGCCAGAGGCATTGCCAAGGGCGCTTATCATGCTGTACGTGGAGGTTTGCAGTTCACAGAAGTCCTGAAACAGTCAATTGTTGCCGGCCGTGAGGAACTGGAAAGAACACCGGATTTATTGCCAGCTTTAAAGGAAGCTGGTGTTGTTGACGCAGGTGGACAAGGCTTAATAGTATTTTTTGAGGGCTGTCTGGCAGGATTAAAAGGGGAAGTTCCTCCCGTTTTTGTGCCGCATGAGGCTCCGGAAGTAAAACTTGACCTTACCGAAGAATTTGATCTTGAATATCCTTACTGTACAGAATTCGTTGTACGTGATTCACACATAGAAGAAAAAGAAGTTATGCAGACCTTGCAAAGTATGGGTAACTCTTTAATTGTCGGCGTAGTTTTTGACATAGTGAAGGTGCATATACATTCTAAAAATCCAGGTGCAGTTCTGCAAAAAGCTCTGCAATGGGGAAGTCTGCACGATATCAAGATAGATAACATGAAGGACCAGCATCGGGAAAAGCTTTTCGCCAAGCAGCCGACAGTTGCTAAAGCTGGCTTGGCTGTTTTATCAGTAGCTGCCGGAGACGGTATTGCCCGAATAATGAAAAGTATCGGTGCGGAAGAGATTATCTACGGCGGTCAAAGTATGAATCCGCCGGTTGAAGAATTTGTTCGCTGTATTGAGGAAGGTCACGCGGAACAATATATTATTCTGCCGAATAACAAGAATATTGTATTGGCTGTCCAACAGGTCAAAAAACTTTTGGGAACCATGCAGATAGATTTTATACCAACCAATAATCTGGCCCAAGGCTTGGCGGCTCTTGTCGCTTTTGACAAAGAGAAACCAATGGTAGAGAATGTTATGAACATGCGGGAACAGGCGAAGGCAGCGCATAGTGCTGCTTGCAGCATTGCTGTCAGAGATAGCGTAGTTAATGGCATTAAGGTAAAAAAAGGTCAGTATATCGGGCTGGTGGAAGAAAAAATAGTTTGTGCAGGTGACCAGCTTTTCGAGGTTGCGTCAGAAACACTTGGCCTTGCTGCTCAGGGAGCAGAATTGATCAGTATATATTACGGTAAAGACATGCCGGTTAAACAGGCTGAAGAACTGGCGGATGAGCTGAAAAAGACTAATGGTGATTGGGAAATTGAACTATTTGATGGCGGGCAGCCTCTTTATCCGTTGCTGATGGTTATTGAATAAGAAATCATGAGGATAAGTCCCGTGCGGGGCTTATTCTTTTTATGGGGGCAGAGGCGTGGAAAGTATTTTTATCAGCATTGCAGCCGGTATTTTAGTTGGCTGGCTCGATATTTTCAACTATAAAACTAAAAAATATCTTAATCATCTTTCAACAGCAGCACTGCTCGTCATGCTTTGGTGCCTCGGGGCTAAAATTGGCTGTGATGAAGAACTTCTGCATAATCTTGACCTTTTGGGCTTTCGAGCGGTAATTATGGCAGGTGGCATAATTGCAGGCAGTTTAGCGTTGTTATGGATTGTTACCAGATTGTTTGCCGCTGATATCAAAAGGGAAGACCAGGGGGACAAAGTATGATTTATGGTATTATCGCAGCAATTATTTGTGGTATGGGCTGTGGTTATTTGTGGCTATCGACAGATGTTAGACCGCTGCTTGACGAAGTGCTGCTGACGGCTCTGTCTTTCATGGTTTTTGTTGCAGGTATCGAAATAGGCGGCAACAGGCACATAATAAAAAAAATATGCAACCCGAAAGGCCTTGTTTTGATGGCAGCTATTCCCACGGCAGTCGTTATCGGCAGCCTTGTCGGCGGCGGTATCGCGGGAACGCTGACCGGCATGAAAGTCGAAGATGCGGTATTAGTTAGTGCAGGCCTTGGCTGGTACAGTTTATCATCGGTAGTTATAAGTACTATGTATAGTGTGGAAATAGGTACTATTTCCTTTTTGACCAACGTCTTGCGGGAAACACTGTCTTTCGCTTTGATTCCTTTGGTAGCGAGATATAATAAAATTATGAGTATTGGTATCGGCGGTGCGAGTACTATGGATTCAACTCTGCCTGTTATCATCAAATATACAGATATGCACACCGGCATTCTTGGCTTCGTGAATGGCTTGACGTTGACGCTGTTAGTGCCTTTTTTACTGTCAGTGTTAATGCCAAAATAGATATGTTTAAATACTTCCTGCCTATAGCGAGCATGAGTTCAGAGAAAGAAAGAGAGTGAGGATTATAATGAACGAATCGACAGTAGAAGAAAGAAATATCCTCGCTTATGAGTCACCGAAAAAACTGCTGAAGATGTTTGCTTGGCCGGCTATCATCTCTATGCTGGCTAATTCTCTTTATAATATAATTGACCAGATTTTTATTGGCCAGGCAGTAGGTTATCTTGGCAATGCTGCCACTACGATTGCTTTTCCTATTGTGACAGTGGTGCTTGCTCTTGGTACGTTGTTTGGTGTCGGAGGCAGTGCTTTTGCTGCCATAAAATTAGGCGAAGGCCGCAAAGATGTTGCGGAAAAAGTGCTGAATACAGTTACAACAATAGCTTTTATCATAGGTATTATCATGATGATTGCCGGTCTCATCTATTTGGAACCAATTCTCAGAATCTTTGGCGCTACGGAGCAGACGATGCAGTACTCCAAAGAATTTGGCGGTGTGATGATTGCCATTATACCAATCACTATGCTGATAATTGGTTTAGCAAATCTGGCACGTGCTGATGGCAGTCCGCGTCTTGCGATGCGCAGTCTGGTCGGCGGCGTGCTGATCAATCTGTTTTTAGCTCCTTTCTTTATTTTTCAGTTTCATTGGGGCGTTTGGGGTGCGGCTTTGGCTACCGCTTGTGCCCAGATTTTTTCTTTGACTGTTTTAATCTGGTATTTTCTGCGTAACAGTAAGATGCGCCTAAGCTTGCATCAACTGTTGCAGCCTGACTTGAATATTTGCCGGAAGGTAATGGCAATTGGGTTCTCCAGCTGTATTTTGCAATCCGGTGCCACTATTTTGCAAATAGCTATGAATAATTCCCTGCTCTATTATGGCAACTTAAGTGCAGTCGGTGGCGATATGGCAATCAGTGCCATGGGCATAGTGATGAAAGTTAATATGATAGTTATTTCGACATGCGTAGGTATCGGCATGGGCGCTCAGCCGATAATTGGGTTTAATCGTGGAGCCAATGCCCCTGACAGGGTCAAGGCAACCTATCTGTTGGCTGCAAGGATTGCCTCTGCGATTACAATTTCAGGCTGGCTTTGCTGCCAGTTTATTCCGGAAGAAATTTTATTGATTTTCGGTTCGAATGGTGATGGTTTCATGGATTTCGCCGTTTCTTGCATGCGATTATTTTTAGGCGGCGTCTTTACGGCTGGTTTCCAGATAATATCGACAAGCTATTTTCAAGCTACTGGGCAGCCATTGAAGGCTTCACTGTTATCAATGCTGCGACAGTTGATTTTACTTTTGCCCCTGCTGTTTTTGCTGCCCCTCTGGTTTGGTATATATGGCATTTTATATGCTGGTATGGTTTCAGATTTGGTGTCAGCCTCAATAGTGGCGGTGTTCATTGTTAAAGAAATGAAAAAACTTAATAATGAAATTGCCAATAAAATTATTGCTACGAAATAAAGAAGCGTTGCCTCACGGCAACGCTTCTTTTACTTTTTAGCTTTCTTTAAACTCAAACCAATGCGGTTACGCTGCTCATCAATGCTGATGATGATTGGCTCGATGATATCACCGACGCTTACCACATCAAGCGGATGCCGGAAATATTTGCTGCTTAGCTCTGAACGGTGAATCAGACCGCTGACTTTTAAACCAATATCGACGAATACGCCGAAGTCAACAACGTTTTGCACTGTGCCCTTAACGACGGAGCCTATCTCTAATTCGGATAATTTAGTCACTTTTTTGCGTGGGATAGGAGCGGGAGCATCTTCCCTCGGGTCACGTCCAGGATTAGCAAACGCATTTAAAATATCAATAACTGTTGGTTTACCGGCATTGAGCTTAGCTGCCAGCGTCTCAGCATCAGCCTTTTGCACAGCTGTCGTGATGTCATTTTGTTTGCTCTGACAATCAGCAAGGGAGAAACCCAGCTCGGCAAGAATAATTTTTGCCAGTTCATAACTTTCAGGATGGATGGCAGTATTGTCCAAGGGGTTTTTGCCATCTTTAATGCGTAAGAAACCAGCGCATTGGGTAAAAGCAGCAGGACCCAGCCGTGCAACCTTCAACAGTTCTTTGCGATTTTGAAAGCGACCGTTGCTATCACGCCAAGTGATAATATTTTTGGCCACACTTGCTGAAATGCCTGCTACGTAGCTAAGCAGGGCAGGAGAAGCAGTGTTTAGCTCAACGCCAACATGGTTAACACAGGATTCGACAACCGCGCCAAGAGTTTCAGTAAGAGTTTTTTGATTGACATCATGCTGATATTGCCCAACTCCTATAGCTTTTGGCTCGATTTTAACCAGTTCCGCCAGCGGATCCTGAACACGTCTGGCAATGGAAACCGCACCACGTATGGAAACGTCCAGCTCAGGCAGTTCTTCACGTGCCAGTTTCGAGGCTGAATAGACGGAGGCACCAGCTTCACTGGTTATGAGATAGGAAAGCTTCAATGCATGTTTTTCAATCATTTGGGCAGTGAACTCTTCGGTTTCATAAGAAGCAGTACCATTACCGATAGAAACAAGCGTAACATTGTTGTTCTTGACCAGAGCGAGAAAATCTTCTTCTGCTTGTGCATGCTGGCGGTCGCTGCCTGTGATGTAAAGAGTACCGATGGCTTTGACCTGGCCTTCCGGACTGACAACAGCTGCTTTACAGCCTGTGCGGTATCCGGGGTCAAGTCCAAGCACAGTATGACCGCTTAGTGGCCGCTGTAAGAGTAATTGTCTCAAATTGCTGGCAAAAACAGCTATGGCTTGTTTTTCAGCTTTTTCGGTAAGTTCGTTTCTGATTTCCCGTTCCAAAGAAGGAAAAATCAGTCTTTTGTAAGCATCAGCGAGGGCTGCCGTATAAAGCTCGCTGAAAATTCCATTGGCCTTGATTTGCAGCTTTTGACTTATTCTAGCTAAAGTTGGCTCAGAAGGAAGATTAAGATGGAGTTTCAGACAGTCTTTTTTCTCGCCGCGGTTGAGGGCCAGAATGCGATGCGGCGGCAATTGTTTTACCGGTTCTGCATATTCCTTGTACATCAGGAAATCCTGACCAACTGTTTCGTCGACACAGAGCTCGGAAACGAGTTCTGCATTCTGTCTGATTGCTTGGCGCACCAATTCACGAATGTCAGCACGTTCAGCAATGGTTTCTGCGACGATATCAGAAGCACCAGCCCAGACATCATCAATATTTGCAAGACCTTGCTCTTCATTCAGGTAGGCTGCGGCCAGCTGTTCAAGAGTTCCCGTCGGCTTTTCCTGTGCCATGATTAAATCAGCCAAAGGTGCGAGACCTTTTTCACGCGCAATCTGAGCACGGGTTCTTTTCTTGGGGCGGTACGGCAGATACAGATCCTCAAGATCCTGCAGCTTGGTGGTGTTATTTATAGCCTTTTCCAATTCTGGCGTCATTTTTTCCTGTGTCGTGATGGACGCAATAATGTCGGCTCTTCTTTCAGCAAGGTTACGTAAATATTGTGCACGTTCACTGATATTGCGAATCTGCTCTTCGTCCAGTTCGCCGGTAACTTCCTTACGATAACGGGCAATAAAAGGGATGGTGTTGCCTTCGTCAAGAAGTTTCAGCGCCGCATCTATTTTCTTTTCGGCAATAATTAATTCTTTGGCAAGGATACTAGTAATTTCTGACATAATTTACCTACTTTCTAAACAGTGTGAAAGTGTTAATTCGTTACACATGTTGCAAAATCCTTTATTTAAGTTCTGGCAGGCACTAACGAAAATGTTTCGAACGAATGCTTTATATTATATATAGCCAAGGGGCAGAGATTTCCTCTGGCCGCTTCCGCACGCGACAATTCGCCTGCAAGCAGTCGGTCGCTGATGTGCAGCAGGCCCGTCAATTCT
>CAYLRW010000045.1:0-13620 GCA_964386405.1 uncultured Acidaminococcales bacterium
GTTTAGATAGAACTATACCCGTTAACTTTACCGCTAAATAACTCCCTGGCAAAAGCAGAGCAGGCAGCCTATAATTATAGGCTGCCTGCTCTGCTTTTTTATTCATTTTTGCTTGTCATATTGTTTTTTGGCCATACGACTTCGCCATACTTATTGATATAGTAAGGCTTTGAAAGCGGTCCAACCAGTGCCAGTCCATCGGAAAAATCTTCTGCTGAACTATATACAGCAGGTACTACAATTTCGCCCTTCGTATTAATGAAACCCGTCCCGGTTTCAGTATGCACCGCTGCCAAACCTTCACAGAAAATCATAGGACTACCCCAAATCCGCGGAAGATACTCAGGCTTGATAATAAGCTTGCCGCTTGTATCTATGAAACCCCAACGCCCATTGACTTCTACAGCAGCCAATCCCTCAGAAAAGTGCTCAGCTCCGTCGAATTGAAGTGGTATAACTATCTCACCTTCAGGGTTTATATAGCCGTATTTTCCGTCCTTGACAACCATAGCTAAGCCATTAAAAAACTGTTCTGCCCAATCATACTGAAAATCAACCACCGTTTTCCCGGTAATATCAATAAAACCAAATTTATCTTTACCATTTGGCATAAGCTTGCTAACTGGTGTAATTTTTTCCTCAAACTGCTGATCCCGCCAATTAACATCACAATGATATATCGGTTGAATAATTACAATACCTTGTCTATCAACAAACCCCATACGTCCATTTTTCATAAACGCGACGAGTCCACCACCAACCGGCCACGCATCGCCAGACACCTCAAAAAGCTCCTTGCCATTTTTATCAGTGAAAATGGTTTTTCCTTGTTTTTTAACCTGAGCCATACCATTTTGTGCTATGCTCCCCCCAAAGCCTTGAATAATCAATTCGCCACCGTGATTAATATACCAGCCATCAGAGCCTTCAAACCTGACCCCAGCAAGACCTTCACTGAAAAAGCCTGCTGTTCTGAATTGTGGAGAAATAATGAAAGTTCCAGTTCGATCTATATAGCCCCACTTGCCGCTTTCCACATCTTGTGCAGCCGCTAAGCCTTCGCTAAATTCACCTACTTCGGCAAATTGAAGGGGAATAATTACATCACCTTTAATGTCAATAAAGCCTGCTATATTGCCTTTTTTGACGGGGAATAGATGACCGTCATCACTTTCCGCTGCCACACAAGAAATTTGCATAGCAAAAATTAAACCGATAATCATAGCAAACAATCTAAGCCTTTTAAGCATAGCAATCAACCTTTCATTTACAACTTTATCCTTCTGGCAGCCACGAAATAAGAGCATTTCTAGACATTGATATTATTATAATTTATTTACTTCATTATAACTAATCAATTGTAGATTTACCATTAGGCTCTAAAGTTTTTGTTTTTGCTGCTATGCTTCAATGCCATCTTCCGTCATTGGTTTGGGTAAAATAAAGGTACAGAGTGCAGCTAAAAGGGCAAAGATAGTTAAAAGCTCCATTGTTCTTGGCAAGCCATAGTTATCTGCAAACTTGCCAATCAGCGGAACAAATATACCACCAATGCTGAAGTATAATCCAAGTGTTACACCAGAAGCAAAACCAATACTTTTTGACAGATAGTTCTGTCCCAAAACAACTACAGAACTAAAGGGGGAAAACATTGCAAAACCAATAGGTATCATTAGTAAAAAACAAATATAAACATTAGTTGTTTGGGATAAAATGGCGATCATTGGTGCCAAAAGCCAGTAGCTAACCTGCACTACCTTAAGATAACCAATCCTATCTGCCAAAAAGCCACCAATCAAAGTAGTTACTACGCCAAACATAAATAGCAGAGTCAACGCCGAACCTGCCAACGTTGTCGAAAGTCCGGTAACTTTAACCAAATATAATGGAATGAAACTTCGCAACCCACAAACAACAACTGAACTGAAAGCAATTATAAGTGTTAAACGAGCAAAAGATGACCAATCATTTTTACTTTTCTCCTGTGCTGTTAATGAATTAGATTTCTTAGCATTATTTGAAATAAAGCTTTTAGCAATCTCCTCTTTCATTCTTGGCCCAATAACAAGCAGTGCTGCAGAAATAATTATTGCCAAAAGAGAAAATACCACAGTGCCTCTCATGCCAAAAAAAGTAATAACTGACACTGCTATAATTGGTCCAACTGCAAAACCTCCGTTACCGCCTACAGAAAAAATACTTAGTGCTGTCCCTCGTTTTGTTCCTGATAACTTATTGATAATTCTTGCAGCCTCAGGGTGAAAAATTGCACTGCCAATACCGCTTACAGTAACCAAAGCGAAGATTGACCAATAGTCTTTAAATAAACCAACCAGCCCCATTGAGACGCCAGAGAGCAAAATACCTAAAGACATTAACCACGTTTTTGAAGTATGGTCAGCCAACCAACCAAAAGTTGGTTGAACTAATGATGATAAAAAAGATGAAGCAAACATAAAACCGGCAACAGCACTATAATCCATACCATAATAAAGAATGAAAAAAGGCAATATTGCTGGCAACGCACCCATTGCTATATCACAAAAAAAATGTCCCACTGCAACTAAATACACATATTTTTGATTCAACACTTCAACCTCCTAAAATAAATTGCCTATTCTTCTTTCATAATTTCCTCATCATATTCTTGTGTCAAATCATTAAGAAATCTTAGAATTATCTTTTGTTCATCAATACTGTATTTTGATAGTATTGATATTTTTTTTTGCATTGCTTGCTGGTGACATTTTTGATGAGCAATATATACCCGCTCACCAAGTTTCGTTAAAACGAAATAAACTTCTTTGTTATTTTGAGCTTTCTGATAACTTTCAATTAATTTTTTCCACAAAAGCTTCTTTGAGATTTTACTTATTGCACCTTTTGTCATACCCATTGCTATGGCAATTTTTGTCACGTTAGCACATTCCATTGAACCAATCTTATCAATGCAATGAGCTTCTGCCAAACTAATACCATCAAAAAGCTCTTCATTGTGGTCCCGCAAAACATCCGAGTGCTCTCTTATTCTTGTTATAGCTTTAACTATCTCCATTGAAAATTCCATATAACCCTCCATATTGTTTCCGTGTAAACAATATAGCATATAATGGTTTCCATGTAAACAATAATAATTTTAGTAAATAATTTTTATTTTCAGAATTATGTGTTATATTGTAGTTGTTAATAATAATTCATGAGAGGAGGGCTAATAATGGGTTTAAGAAAAATACTGCTATTGATAGGATTTATAGTTTATGGTTTTTTTACTTGTGCAAATCCAGCATTGGCAATGAGTTTTTCTGCTGATTTCTATGGTTCTGACGGAAATAATGGAAGAATTTATATTGATTCCAACAAAACTAGAATGGAAACAAAAGAAATGATCAGTATTACGCGTTTTGATAAGATGCTTGTCTGGTTACTTATGCCTGAAGAAAAAATATATATGGAACAATCTTTGAACCCTGTGGAAACAAACCAAAAACATTTACCTTCCAATGACGCAGTCACAGACGAAATTGAGCGAGTTTTCATTTTACATGAAACAATTAATGGTTATGCCTCTGACAAGTACAAGATTACAATCAGTAACCAGAGCTCACACTATGAATGGATTTCCAGTGATCCAGGAATAATGATGTCAGTTAAAACAGCTGCAATCGATGACAGTTGGTGGAATGAATATCGCAACATCAGTCTTGGCGTACCTGATTCAAGCCTTTTTGAAATACCTGCCGGTTACACTAAGATGAATATTCCTTCGATGGGCGGCTAAATGAAATGCTATTGATGTATAATTCAACTGGTCTCTATTCTGGATGCAGACAGAAAAAATATACGACAAAACATTAAAGACAGCAGGATATAATCCTGCTGTCTTTAATTCTCAGCACTTATCTATGCTCCGTTAAAAAGTTTTGCTTTTAGTTAAATTTATCAGCAAAATATATTCTTATTTTGCCCAAAAGCCCAGTAGAATGATAAGACCACCTTAATCAACCATTAACATTAGGAAGCACTTTTTTCTGCAATAGCACCAGTTTCATCAAAAATTACAGTTACATTGGCAGAAAACTCTATTGGTAAACCGTCTGGAGAGTGCCACTTCAATGGTTCCTTTAATGTTCCAGAAATTACTTCGCCATACTCATTAAATTCTATCTTTTTCTTAGCTGTAAACTTGACAAAGCCTGCAGATTCCCCTGCCAAATAGTTGTTTTTCCAGCCTACAGGCCTAAGATAGGTATCTTCATCTAATACTCCGGATTTAACTACACCCGATTCATAAAAACTTAGTATGTTATCTGCTCTAAAATTTAAAAGTCCGTATTTATCTTTCACCAATTGAATAGTTGCATCTTCTGCAATTGTGCCTGAAATGACTTCACCATATTCGTTGAAAACAACTTGTGTTCCACCTTTATAGAGTAAATGTCCATAAGAAGAAACGGCAATATTATATGCCTTTCCTACAAAAAAATGCTGGTAGTGACTGGAAAACGGATCAACGCCAGCATATGTTGAAATATAAGAATAATCATTAAAAACCCTCTGCCAACCAGACGGTCTTAGAAATGTATCATTAGCCAGTATACCAGAAATGACTTCGCCTAATTCGTTGGTCAAAACTGATGTTTCTTTTTTAAATTTCAGCTGATCGCCGACCATCCATCCCTGAGGATGTAATTTTGTATCTTTAGTTAAATTCGTTATCTCAGCATATCCGGAAGGTACAAAAAATAATAAAGGTAAAAATAATAAAGCCAGAATAATAACGACGTGTTTTACCGATATAATTTGTTTCACCACTTTCATCTCCCTTATTTATATAATTAAGTAACAAAAAAATTATCACTTGTTTTATTACCTTCTTTGAAAAAATCAGAACTCCTTTATATTTTCCGCTAATTTTTATCAAAAATTGCAACTTACTTTTATAAATGTCGTATTAAAACAATTTATTCATTCTGCATAAACTAGGTAAAAAAGCAAACATATACCTTGACTTTAACCTTAGTTAAGCCATAATATGTAACTGATATACTATATATTAGTTGCATATAAATTCAGAGATATGAAAAGGAGCAATTAAAAGTTGAATGACATTAAAAGATATACAAATAATTTAAGTGAAGAACGCAATAGTGCTGCTTTATATAAAGCAATGGCAGAACAAGAGCCTAATCCAATAATAAAAGATATTTACTATCGTTTAGCAGCTACAGAAGAAAAACATGCTTTGAAATGGGAAACGCTGTTATTGGAAAAAGGAGGCAGTGTTCCACCTTTTCACATATCATTCCGCACTAAAACATTAATTTGGCTTATGAAAAAATTTGGGCCGGATTTCATTCTGCCCAGTATGATTTCTTCTGAAGACACTGCTGTAAATGATTATGCCAATCAGCCAGAAGCAAGCAGCATGGTCAGCTCAGAAAGGGCACATGCCATCTTATTAGGACAACTTAATACTTCGGATAAATTGTCTGGATTAGATGGTCCTACACTGGCTAAAATGGAAGGAAGACACCGTTCTGCAGGTGGCAACACACTGCGTGCAGCTGTTTTAGGTGCCAGTGACGGATTGGTATCTAATTTCAACCTTGTCATGGGAGTAGCCGGTGCTGCTGTTTCTTCCTCAAACATTCTGCTTACCGGAATAGCTGGTTTGTTAGCTGGTGGCATTTCCATGGCTTTAGGCGAATGGATTTCGGTGCAAAGCTCACGGGAATTATATGAACGTCAGATTGGAATAGAAAAAGAAGAAATTGAAACGAATCCTGAAGAAGAAATTGAGGAACTTGTACTAATTTATCAAGCACGCGGAATTAGTGAAGAAGTTGCTCGTCCACTAGCAATCAAACTTTTACAAAATCCAGATACAGCTCTTGATACATTAGCTAGAGATGAATTGGGGATTGACCCTGATGATCTTGGCGGCTCTGCTTTTGTCGCCGCCTTTACATCATTCCTTCTTTTTTCTGTTGGTGCTATTATACCAGTTATTCCTTTCTTTATTCTCACCGGCCAAACAGCAGTATATACAAGTATCATCTTCAGTACAATTGGTCTTTTTTTAGTAGGTGCCATAACGACGCTCTTTACAGGTCGCAATGTTTTTTATTCGGGTTTACGACAAATCGTCTTTGGGCTATTAGCGGCAGCTGCGACCTATTTTATAGGCAGTCTGATTGGCGTAAGTTTGTCTTAAAAAATTATTATATTCGACTTAGACATAAAAAAAGTCCCAGTCATTTGACTGGGACTTTCATGCTAATTAGCGTTTGTTAGCTTGGAAACAATCTCTGCAGTATACAGGACGATCGTTGCTTGGACGGAAAGGAACTTGGGTCTCGCAACCGCAACCTGCGCATGTTACATTGAACATTTCGCGTTGCTGACGTTGTTGATAACCACCATTGCTACCGTTTCTTTGTTGTTTTTTTGCTGCTCTGCACTCAGGGCAACGGCCTGGTTCATTAGTGAAACCTTTTTCTGCATAGAAATCTTGTTCTGATGCTGAAAAAATGAAATCTGCGCCGCAATCGCGACATGTTAAAGTTTTGTCTTGTGCCATTATAATATAGCCTCCTCAAATGTATTACTCAGAAATTTTCGATTCAATCGAACAATCATAAGAACTTCCCGTGTATAAAACACATTTTGAGAAGGGCCAATTTCGTTGCATCTTATTTCCTAGTATCTTATTATACTACACCTTTCTAAGAAAAAACAATAGTATTTTTTATAATAGAAAATCTATTCTATTTTTATGAAATATCTGCCTTATTATTCTTTTTTATTTTACTTTCGATTTCTAAGGCTAAAGCCAGCTGGTCACTGCACGAAGTTTTCTTCTCACCACATTGAACGCCTTTAAGCAATTCTATCGCTTTATTAACAGGCATACCTTCAACAAGACGGCTTATTGCTTCCAAATTGCCCGGGCAGCCTCCAATAAATTTGACATGCGATACTAAATTGTTGCTAACTTCAAAATTAATCTCGCGTGAACATACACCACTTGGTATAAATATTGCCATATATTATTCTCCCTCATTGCACAAAATATTTTTTGTTTTCAAATAATTATTGTATAAAACTTTGTATTTTAAAATTATCAATAAAAGAAACACGATTTTCCTATAAATTCACGTACGATAGAATTCAAAGGTATTTCCGCATCAGTAACTGGAGCAAAATACGAAAGCAACCTAATCAAGCGTTTTGCTTCCATATGTTCAGGGTATTCTGGGCCAACAGCTTCCAACAATGGAATAGCAGCGTTTCTAAGCACTGCAAGTTCATAAATTAGTGCCGAATTAAACATAAGATCCGCGTCCTCTGTATACGGGAAAATATTTTTTTCTTCACCTCGCATTACCGACGGCCACATACGCAAAGTTCTTCTGGCGTCACGGCTTCTGAATTGACTATCTCTAACAATTCTGCGAATAAGACGCGCATCGGTTGTTGGGATCCTATTATGTTCATCAATGGCAATTTGTGTCATAGTACTTATATGTATTTTAACTTTGTTATGTCTTGCAACACTCGCCGTGAGCTTATCATTAAGGGCATGAATACCTTCAATCAGGATTATCTTTCTTGGTCCCAACTGTACCCTTCTTCCAGATGGTACTTGTTTACCAGTACGAAAATCAAAATGCGGCAATTCAATCTCTTCACCGTCCATCATTCTTTGAAGATGTTCATTAAAAAGCTCTACATCTAAAACATCAATGGACTCAAAGTCGACCTTATCTTTCAATTTACACATTTTTTCACGATCCAAAAAATAGTCATCAAGTGATATTCTCACCGCATTAATACCTAAGACTTTAAGTTGTATGCTTAATCTCTTAATAAATGTTGTTTTCCCTGCTGATGAAGGACCTGTTATAAGAATGATTTTGAAGCGATTGATGCCATTTACTATATGGTCCGCTATTTCGGCAATTTTCTTCTCATGTAAAGCTTCTGCTACTAAAATAACATTGTTAATTTCACCGTTCGCTACATATTCATTGAGGCGCCCAATAAAATCACATCCCATAATCTCAGCCCATCGCTCAGATTCCAAAAACACTTTACCCAGCTTAGGCATTTCCATAAATTCTGGTAATTTGTCTGGTTCTTCCTGAAGTGGGTATCTCAATATCATACCGGGTTCACAGTATCTCAGTTCAAAGGTTTTTAGATAGCCCGTACTAGGCACCATAGTACGATAAAGGTAATCATAGCCATTCGCGCAATAATATATGGTAGCTGTTTTCATGTTCATTTGTTTCATTAATCTAACTTTTTCATTTTCACCTATAGCTTCGAAAAGACTTATTGCTTCTTCTAACGGTACCGTCTTTTTTATTATAGGCAAATCGGCTTCAACAATTTCTTGCATCCGAGCCTCAACTGCTTGTACATCGTGCGCATTTAATGGATAATCTAAGTAAAATTCACAATATAATCCTTTGCTTAGTGAGTGTTCAACTATAACTCTTCCTTTAGGAAAAAGCTCTCTGGCAGCTAAAAGCATTATAAAAATTAAACTGCGCTGATAAACTTTAAAGCCGACCTCTGTCGATAAATCGAAAAAGCTAATAGAACAGTCCTCCATAACCGGCATAGACATATCCCTTATATCATTATTTACGATGGCAGCAACTATAGGAGTTGTGTGGTATTCGGAAAAGTCTTTACTTATTTCCAGCAAAGTTATACCTTTATTATAGTTATAGTATTTCTCATTAATCTCTACCTTAATTATGTCAGTATTCATAATCCTACCTCCACTTAAGCAACTTTTTATACTGCGCACCTGTATCTTGAAGCTATATATTTGATTGTAGAATATTACGTTTATTAAAGCAACCTTAATAATGGCTTAGACGCGTTGACAAAAGAACAAATATTTCTATAATGAAAATAAGAATTAGCCAGATATATTGTTTTTTATCAATATATCTTTTAATATTGGCAGGAAGGCATACCATGACATATTTAGCAACATTGGACTCCAGCATCATCTCAATTATAATACTATTATTAATATATTTTGATGCATATAATCGTTCAGAAAAGTTCTTTTTAAAATATAGATTGTTTATGTCTTTAATATTAACTAATATTGCTATGATCATCATTGATATTTTGGGTTGGATATTTAATGGCCTGTCAGGACAATACTGCTTTCTTCTAAATCAATTTTCTAATTTACTTCTATATATATTTGAACCGGTACCAGCGATGCTTTGGCTCCTATATACAAATTATCAGGTCTATAAAAACGAAGCAATAATTAATTCAATTGCTAAAAAGCTCTTATGTTTATGGTTTATAAATGCCTTTTTTTCTGTTTTAAGTATGTATTATGGTTTATTCTTTTTTATAGATGCTCAGAACATTTATCACAGAGGCCCATATTTTCTACTTCATGTTGCATTTTGTTACTTTTTGGTCATTTATTCATTTATTTTTGTACTTCTTAATCGCAGGAATATTGAAAAGCGTTATTTTTATTCGTTATTGATGTTTTTTGTACCTGTATCTATTGGAACGCTAATTCAAACAGTTCATTATGGTGTTTCCTACAATTGGTCAGGCATGATGCTTTCGCTGCTGATTATTTATTTTAACATTCAAAACCGTAGCTTAAATACAGATTATCTTACACAAACTTATAATCGCCGACAATTAGATGGATATATCAAAGACAAAATCCGTAATAGTTCTAAGACTTCTTCTTTTTCTGCTGTTCTAATTGACTTAAATGATTTTAAAAATATTAATGACAAATTTGGCCATGATATTGGGGATGAAGCTCTTAAAGCAGCAGCACAAATTATTTCAGCAAGCCTGCATCGTAATGATTTTTTGGCGCGTTATGGTGGAGACGAATTCATGGCAATCTTAAATATTAGTGACAAAAAAAATCTTGAACAAACCATTCAGCAAATTAACAAAAATGTGAAAAAGTTTAATTT
The DNA here is from genome assembly GCA_964386405.1 of uncultured Acidaminococcales bacterium. Classification (GTDB taxonomy): domain Bacteria; phylum Bacillota; class Negativicutes; order Acidaminococcales; family Acidaminococcaceae; genus RZYP01. The sequence goes on from CAYLRW010000045.1 coordinate 9,987, forward strand.
AGAAAATGCCAACCCATATTCTCTTGAATTTGCCATGGGCTATGCTGTGTATGACATTGAAAGTAAAATGAGCGAGGATGATTTTTTTAAAAGTATCGACAAATTAATGTATGATGCCAAAAGGCAAAGGTATCAACTGCATGATGACATTGATTGAAAATGTTGTTTATACATCTAATGGACGTCATGCTAATTTTCTATGCTTAACTTTTCAATAAGAAAAATGCCCGAACCAAAGTCCAGGCGAAAATTTAAAACACATATTAACTTCTGCCAATAACCTTAAACAGTATAGTTTAAGGTTATTGTTATTATATTTCCTTTGGGAAGTCAATGTTTGATTCCTCATAGTCATGATAAATTTTGGCTGCTCTTTTTTTAGTAGCGTTAGCACTGATATATGAACCTTCGACAACATGCTCATAACCTTTTTTGGTAACGATATTTTTAATGTATTCTAAATGTGGACATCTATCATAATGATGATTATCAGTTACCATGCAGGAAGATAGGTGTACCGTTACTTCATCTCTAGTTATTTTGTTCTTTGTTATCAACTTTTTAGTAAAATGTTCCAATTTAGAGGCAATATTTTTGCCACAGCAGCCGCCACAAGTAAAGGAAATATATCTTGTTGTTTCAGGATAATCAGCAAAAACACCATCCTTATTATAAAAAGCATTGGTGCAGGCAAAGCCGCTGCATCTCCTGTGCGCAATATCACATTGAATAATAACTACATATTTAGTGTCCACAAACATTCCTCCTATTGTTAGCTCCTGCTATATCATTTCAGCATACTCCAGATTATTTTTTAAGTATTCTCTTAACATAAGCGATATCTAATAAATTCACTGTCTGAAAGTTCCCTTTATAAAATACGCTATAGTTATTAAAAACGCAAGGCAATTCCTTTGCTTTTTGTAAAGTATCTACTTGAATCAAAGACAACGGAACATCATTTATTGTGCAGTATTCTTTTATTATTTCTATATTTTGACAAACATAGGGACATTGCCAATCATAATAAATAGTTAGCTCTTCGCCTTGGATTCTTTGTTTTTTAACATTTTGCGCAAACCTCGGTATTGTTCCATCAAAAGGAATAGCAAGCAACTCATATCTATTATCAGTAGTATCAACTACCGATAAACCGAATTTTTTCGCAAACTCTTGATCGGAAAGCCAGGCTTTTTGTTTCTTAGCACCAAGCATGCAAATACCTGATTTACCATTTTTTTTGGCATCAGCTAAGCAATATTCCATTAGTGATTTTCCATAACCTTTGCCTTTATAAACACCAGAAACCCATAAGCAATACACATAATAATAGTTATCACCTATTATGGGAACCCACGCTTTTTCAAGAGGAGCGTATTCAATGAAAACGGCAGCTTTTGCCTTTAACTTTCTAAAAACATGACCTTCCGTTAACCTGTCTGAAAGCCATTGCCTCTTTTCTTCAACGCCTTGATGGGGCTTTCTGCTGCGGATAATGCAGCATAAATGCTCGTCTCCAATGTTTTCTGTTGTCAAGTTTATAAAATCAGTATCCATATCCATATGCGCACTCACTTCAAATTAATGCTATTATATCATTCAATTATACCCTGACTTCGCACTGTAATCTAGCTATTTGCCATGTAGAGATGTCTTTTAATTATCTCGACAATAAAGCAGCTAGGCAACAAAACTACTTTGAAAATTTCTTACCAATATAAAATACATATCCATAATACTGTTTGTATTTTAAATATAAGTCTGCTTCGCGTCTTAAGAAGGCGACCATATCCTCAACAGTTTTATTACCAGCATGTTTTTTTAAAAATTCCTCTTGCTTTGCTTTTTGAGGAATAAAGTAATTATCTATCCAGCAATTTTCCGGTAACACAAATGCTGCAACAGGAATATAACCTGTTTTCTGCATGATGGTAATATTATGTCCTATTGTGTCAATTTCAGGAACTGCGTCCACCCACCATTGCTCAATTTCAGCAGGGCGTTCATTCGTAAGCCATGATTCATATGTTACAGCAATATAACCATCCTTTTTGAGGAAATTCTTCCAGTGATTCAAACCTTTTTCAAAACCGATATTAGCAATAGCGCCCTCTGACCATATTAGATCAAATTCTTCATTTTGAAATGGCAAATTATCCATTGAACCTACAATACCTTTTATTCTATTTTGCAAACCAAGTTTTACCGCACTTGCATTGAGTTTATCAATTGAGCCTGCGTAAAGATCAAGAGCTGATATATTAGCTGCTGTATTTTTGGCCAAAACCATGGTTTGAACGCCAGTGCCACAGCCTAAATCAGCAATCTTCGTTTTGTTTGCAAGATTCTCTATAAAACCTAATGCTCTGAGCGTTTCTTTGGAACTGCCAGGACCCTGCCGATCAAGATTAATAAAAAATTCATTAATGAGATTAAAATCAAAGTTGTGTATTGATATCTCTTCCATTGCCATACTCCTTTACTTATAAGTTAAATATTTTATATTTTCTTTCTTGGGTTTTTTCAGCTTTTTTGAATTTTTATTCCATTGTTACAAATAAACTTCTCGTTTGTTAGCTAGTAATATAGTTTTTTGCCATAAAACAATCAACATAGTCAGTTAATAAATATGCGGATTCCTTCTTGTTAGACTTTGCATCCGAAATACTTATCAGCAAATAAAATGGTGCATAAAATTCAAGGGCAAGCTGCTTTGGGTTACCGTTGCACAAAACACCTTGTTCAATCATTTCACGAAATATATCCTCCATATAACTGACAGGACCACTTACAAGACATTTTTGATACAATTCCATAATTTCAGGATTTCTGTATTGTTCTAAAATTAACATTTTCCGGAAATTACTGCCGAATTCATCCTCAGTCCAAAAATAAAACTGTGCTTCAATAAAAAGCCTAATTCTACTTGCAGCAATATTTCGATAGGATGCCGGGGCTTTTTCAAATGTTTCTTCAGGTACTTTATATTTTTTTGCTCTTTCTATATCTATCAGATACATCCGTTCCACAATACTAGCGAATATATCATGCTTATTCTTATAGTGCTTATATAAAGCACCTTTGGTCATGCCGAGCTCCCCTGCAATATCACTGACTGAAGCAGCCTCATAGCCATCACGGGCAAACAAGCGAAGCGCTGTAAACAAAATTTTTTCCTTTGTATCAACCATCAACAATGCCCCCTTGGTGAACGTTCGTTTACCGTAATTATAGTTAACGAGCGTTCACTTGTCAACATTTTTTACCAAAGCTATTATTTACTGGGAAAATTATAAGAAATAATAATCAGCAAGAACTATTCTCCAACAAAAAATCGCCTAGACCCAACGTCTAGGCGACCACATATAAAAACAATTTCAAACTAAAATCTTGATGCTCATGTATCAAGATTTTTTTCTTTCATCGCTGCTATTCAACATTTATTTAAATAAACAAATGCCAATGATCTGCAAAAATGAATACTCATATATTTATATAGAAACTGATAACTTTAGTAAATTAACTTATACTACAAAAACACACTCAATTTTTATACACTAAGATTTTTCACTATTTCCGTTCTATCAACGCCACGCACTCGACGTGGGCGGTTTGAGGAAACATATCAACAGGC
>CAYLRW010000046.1:0-5448 GCA_964386405.1 uncultured Acidaminococcales bacterium
TGTTGAGGTTGGATAAAAAAGAAGTACGCGATGAAATGATCATGGGTGTCGAGAGTATTCGTCAAATAACAGGTGAGGCTCCTAAATTTATCAGACCGCCGCATGGTTTTAAAGACTACGAAGTGATAGAGCAAGCTGAGAATCTAGGACTTACGGTAGTTAATTGGGATGTCATACCGAGAGATTGGACAAATCCTGGCACTGAGAAAATAGTTAGCAGGGTTATTGAAAAGGTTAAACCAGGCTCCGTCATCCTGCTGCATGATGGCGATAGCCCGGCTAATAGCGGTTCACGTGAACAGACGGTGCAGGCTTTGCCGAAAATTATCGATCAATTGCGTGCTGATGGTTATAGTTTTGTAACAATTGAAGAACTACAGGCTAAATAAGTCAGGAAGGAATAATCGATGAAATTAATTGTCGGACTTGGCAATGTTGGAAAAGAATATGAAAATACCCGTCATAATATAGGTTTTATGGTTGCCGATGAATTGGCAAAGCGCTGGGGCGAAACAAAATGGAAGGAAGCAGATAATGCTGCTTACATTGAACATCGTTTGCCAGAGAAAATATTTCTCATTAAACCGACTACCTATATGAATCTCAGCGGTTTTGCAGTAGCTGATTTTGCCAATTTTTATCATATTGCTCCCGAGGATATCGCAGTGATTCAGGATGACTTGGATTTGCCCTGCGGCCAATTGCGTATCAGACGTAAAGGCTCTGCGGGCGGGCATAATGGCATCAAATCAATTCAGGAACACCTCGGCACAGCAGAGTTTCCTCGTTTTAAAGTCGGTATCGGCCATCCGTCGGGTGAAAGAAAAGATGTAATCAAGCATGTTTTGCAGAAGTTTTACGCTGATGAGGCAGAAATTGTGGCCGAAGCAGTCAAGCGGACAGCGGATGCTCTTGAGTGCTGGCTGCGGCAGGATATGGATCTGGTAATGCAGGAATACAACAAGAAACAATAAAACTATATAGCGTATAAAAGAAATCACAAGCCATTTCTCTCTGTAATAGTAATGTACAAAAATATTTGCGATATGATAAAATATGCATATGCCGATTTTACATTGGGAGAGTACTGATAAGATGCTGCGCAGAATGTTGATCAGGTTTCGAAAACAAGAATTATTGATAATAATGCTGTTTTCCTGCCTGTTTTTCATTTTGGGCGGCTTTTCTTTTGCCAGCGCAGCTGAGCAAGGTCAGAAACAAACGATCAAGGTAGGCTATTATGGTTATGATAATTTCCTAAGTGTTGACGGCAATAATGGTTATACAGGCTATAGCTACGAGTTTTTGAAAGATATAGCAGAATATACAGGCTGGGAATATGAATTTGTTTACGGGTCCTTGGAAGAATGCTTGACAAGACTGGAAACCGGTGAAATTGACCTGATGACCAGCTTACAGAAGACGCCTGAAAGAATTGATAAATTCGCTTATTCACAAAATTATGTAGGCATGATTTATTCGGTCCTTTGCGTAGACCAAAACCGTGAAGATGTTTATTATGAAGATTTTTCTAAGTTTGACGGTATGACTGTCGGGGTATTAAGGGGCAGCAAGATTGGAAGAAATCTTGATGAATATGCCATATCTAATAATTTTCATGTAAAGAAAAAGCATTTCGATGATCTAAATGACATGTTTATTGCTTTGCATGAAGGAGAAATTGATGGCGTTGCTGCAAGTACTTTCGCCAGCATTGGTCAAGGCAGGGTTGTTGCTCGTTTTCAGCCGCAGCCAGGATTTTTTCTTGCTCGTAAAGAGAATAAAGGCATAATCACTAGCATTGATAACGCTTGCAACAAAATTTTTGCAGATAATCCGCAATATAGAGAAGATCTGCAGGATAAATACTATGGTGACAGTCCTGTTTTCCAAATTTCTTTCACACGTGAGGAAGTTGAGTTTTTAAAAAAGCAGCCGGAATTAAAGGCTGCCTATGCCCCAAACTGGCAGCCAGTTGCTTATTATGATAAGGAAGACAGAACGGTTAAAGGAATTGCTGTTGATTTTTTGCAGATTGTTTCTGAGAAAACAGGACTAAAAATTAATTTCATTGAGGCCGGTAACTATAAGGATTTTGCAAAAATAATGATCAATGGAGAAGCCGACATTATCTGCGGATTTGACAAAGCCACAGGTGACGGGAGTTTTTATAAGATTGGTTTAAGTAAGCCTTATCTGGAGTTGCCACTTTCTTTTATTAGCCTGAAAGGGCATGTGCCGGAAGGCGCGTTTACCGTTGGTATTGCTGACGGCGGCGTTGGTATCAGGCACAATTTGGAAAAAAATTATCCACAAGCACTTATCAGCGAATACGATTCTTTGGAGTCGGCTATGGAAGCTATGCGTGATGGTGAAGTAAACTTCGTTGTCGACAATAGTTATATTCTGCAGAAATATCTGCAAGAACCAGGCAACGAAAATCTACAGCTTTTGCCTTATGGGCACGATGGGCAGATACTCTGTTTCGGCCTTTCCTATAGCCGAGATCAGAAGCTTTTGAACATTATCAATAAAGTAATCGCCAATATGAGGCCGGAAGAGCGGAATAGAATAATTGCGTCCAATATTGCACAGGTGCCTTATCATCTGAACTTAAATATTTTGATTAAGAAGTATTTTTACCAGACTATGGCTTCGCTTATTTTGTTGTTTCTGGCAGGGTTTGGCTATTTTTATCTGCTGGAGAAGCGGAAGGAAAATGAGCTGGAAAAGATTGCTTTTTATGATAGGCTGACCGGCATGAGAAATTTCGAGAAATTTAAAATTGACGCTGAGGAATTGGTGAGAAACGGCGGCTATGTCATTGTCATGTTTGACATTAACCATTTTCGTGCTGTTACGACAGGCTTTGGACCGAAGGAAGGACAGCGACTTTTACGGTTGCTCTGCAGCACATTGACCGGTGCTATTCAAGGCGAGGAGATTTTAGCGCATGGCAGCAATGATTTATTCATCCTTCTCTTGCGGGACACCGGCGATGCGGCAATACGGCAAAGGTTAATCGCTATGCAAGAAAACATTAAAGCTGAAGTTGCAGCGAATGCCTTCTTATATAATATTTCGTTAGCTTTTGGCGTTTATAGACCGACAAAAAATGAGCAGGATTTGGAAAAAATGATGGAATTTGTCGATTTGGCCCGGTTGGAAGCTAAAAATGGCTACAAGGGAGGTATTGTCTTTTATGAAGCCGATTTGGGAGAAAAATCAATACGCGAAGCAGAAATTGAGAATAAAATGGATCAAGCCTTGCGGAATGGTGAATTCGTAGTTCATTACCAGCCAAAATATGATGTGCAGACCGAAAAAGTAGCAGGCGGTGAAGCTCTTGTACGTTGGATTTCGAACAAAGGGCTGATTATGCCGATAGACTTTATTGAACTTTTTGAACGAAATGGGTTTATACTTAAACTTGACCTTTATGTTTTTGAGCAGGTTTGCGCTGATATCCGCACATGGCTGGATGAGGGACGACAGGTTCTGCCAATATCAGTCAATGTCTCCCGCCTCCATTTGCTTGACGCTGATTTCGTTGAAGATTATGGTTGTATTATTTCCAAATATAGAGTGCCGCCGGAACTTCTGGAATTGGAACTTACTGAGCATATGCCAATGGCTTCGGAGGATTTTTTGGTAGAAGTATTTAACAATATTGGCAGGCTTGGCGTAAGTCTCGCCATTGATGATTTTGGCAGCGGTTATTCTTCCCTGAATATCCTGCATACTATGCCTTTTGATACCCTGAAGATTGACAAACTATTTTTCCATGATAAAACGAGCAGCAAAAGAGGCAGGCGTATTATTGAAACAGTGGTTTTAATGGCGCAAAAATTAGGTATGCTCGTTGTTGCCGAAGGCGTTGAGACAAAGGAACAAGTGGCCTTTTTAAAAGCTATCGGTTGTAATTTGGTGCAAGGTTTTTATTTCGCTAAACCTATGCCTTCTTCAGAATTCAAACAGCTGCTGAGTTGGAAAATTGTATAACGCTCGCACGCTAGGAACTAATCAGGGCTATAGCTAAAGATAAGACGGTCTGCAGCACATCAGCGACCGGCAGTTTGCAGGCGAATAGTCGAGTGTGTTAAATGAAATGGAAAGAGCATTTGAAGAGGCAAGGGCTAAAGAAGTGACGGGCCTGCAGCACATCAGCGACCGGCTGTTTACAGCCGAATAGTCGCGTGTGGAAGCGGCCAGAGGAACTCTTTAACCCTTGCCGATAGATTTCTATTTTTGAGAAGTTGTTTTTTTGTAAGGCTTGCAACAAATATTTTCGTGTGTTATAATGACTACCGTGAATATTGAAAATTATTTATAAATAGTTTTAGGTAAAGTGAGGTGTACGATAGTGAAAGACGGAATTCACCCAAAATTTAGCGAAAGCAAAGTAGTTTGTGCTTGTGGAAATACATTTATGTCCGGTTCTGTAAAGACCGAATTGCATGTTGATGTTTGCTCTAAATGTCATCCATTCTTCACCGGCCAGCAACGTAATTTGTCAGCTCGTGGTCGTATTGAGAAGTTCAACAAACGTTATAAAACTGAAGAGAAATAATATAAAAAACAGGACGAAAATTTTCGCCCTGTTTTTTTATGCCCAATATTATTTTTGCTTTCTCTGTTTATGAGCTTCATAACGTTTTTGACCCTCAGCAAAGGCCTGCTTTTCTTCGGGAGTTCTCAGCTCCAGATCAGCCACCGGACTAGGCCTGCCTTTTTTATCAAGAGCAACCATCGTGAAGAAAGCTGAGAGCGCGCGTTTCTTACCTTCTGTTTCCAGATCTTCTACATCAACTGCTACGGCAACTTCCATGGACGATTTACCAACATAGACAACTTGTGCTGTGCAGGTGACCAGATCACCAATCATGATTGGAAGATGGAACTCAACTTCGTCAATCCTGGCCGTTACTACATTGGAACGGGCATAGCGGCGAGCAGAGGCATAAGCTGCCGAATCCATTATTTTTATTATTTCACCGCCATGTATATTGCCGGCAACGTTAGCTTGATGAGGCATCATTACTTCACTGATATAAATAAGGCTGTCAGAACTTAATTTGTTCATTGTGACACCTTTCCTTTCTTTTGGATATTAACTATTTATTGATAATATATCATACAGAGTTAACCTTAGCAAGCGTGTGGAAATTGTGTTACATGAAATGCTAAGAACATTCTAAGAGGCAAGGATTAAAGATACGACGGGCCTGCTGCACTTCAGCGAACGACTGCTTGAAGACGTGTAGCCGCGGGTATTAAATGAAATGTCTGGAACATTCAAAGAGGCAAGAGGTAAAGAAGTGACGGGCTTTCTGCACATCAGCGACCGACTGCTTGCAGGCGAATTGTCGCGTGTGGAAGCAGTGCGAGGAACTCTTTAACCATTGCCGATATATATACTAAGATAGAATAATTTGTGAGTGGTGTTAA
>CAYLRW010000046.1:5548-13423 GCA_964386405.1 uncultured Acidaminococcales bacterium
CTTTAACCATTGCCGATATATATACTAAGATAGAATAATTTGTGAGTGGTGTTAAGCTTAGCAAGACTATGAAAGATGTTGCATGGTAGTTTCCACTGTGTTATAATTTATAAGCTTGGGTAGTATTTTTAGTTTCAAAAAAGAGAGGTGCACAAAGATGAAAGAAGCAATCCATCCGAAATACGGCGAAACCAAAGTGGTTTGTGCTTGTGGAAATACATTCATGTCTGGTTCTGTAAAACCAGAATTACACGTTGATGTCTGCTCTAAATGTCATCCGTTCTTTACCGGTCAGCAGCGCAATTTGTCGGCACGCGGCCGTATTGAGAAATTCAACAAACGTTATAAAACAGAAGAGAAATAATTGCTGCAGCAGAGCCGGGGCTCTGCTGTGTTTATATCCGAATCTTTTCGTTAATTGCACTTAGGAGAAAAACTATGGAAAGAAAACCAAATGTTGGTGGTCAGGCCGTCATAGAAGGCGTTATGATGCGTGGAGCTGCCGGTAATATTGCCGTTGCAGTAAGGCAACCGAACGGTGAGATTATTATAGATAAAATGGCTTCCGGTTCTATTGCCGATAAATATCCGGTTTTGAAGAAGCCTTTTCTGCGCGGAGTTGTTGTTCTGTGCGAGTCCTTGGTCCTTGGTATGAAGGCACTTTCTTATTCGGCGCAGGTTTCAGGAGAAGAAGAAGAGCAGATCACGGGGAAAGAAATGGCCATAACGATTGCTTTTTCCATGCTGTTAGCTATTGCTCTCTTTATTATTTTGCCAACCTGGTCCATGCGTTTCTTGAAGTCCTGGACGGAAAACCATATGGCGCTTAACCTTTTTGAGGGTATGCTGCGTATGTTGATTTTTCTCGTTTATATTGCAGCCATATCCAAAATGAAGGATATTCAAAGGGTATTTCAGTATCATGGTGCTGAACATAAGACAATTTTTGCTTATGAAGCTGGTTTACCGCTGGAAGTACCGAATGTACGAGGTTTTACAACACTGCATCCAAGATGTGGCACTAACTTTCTGATGATCGTCATGATTATCAGCATGTTTGTTTTTACTTTTTTAGGGTGGCCTAACCTACTCGAGAGAATTTTATCCAGAATTATACTGATGCCTGTTATTGCCGGTATCAGCTATGAAATAATACGTTATGCCGGTACGCATATAGAACATAATTGGGTACGTACGGCTATTCTTCCCGGACTTTATCTGCAGAAGCTGACTACCCGTGAGCCAGATGACTCACAGATAGAAGTCGCAATCGCAGCGCTGAAAGCTGTACTGCCGGAAGAAGAACCTGTCGCAGCAGTGGCAGAAGAAGTTAGTTTAGGAGAATAATACGATGTTAGATAAATTACAAGCGTTAGAAGATAGATTTTTGGACCTGGAAGCACGTATCAGCGATCCGGACGTCATCAGCAACCAGACAGAGTGGCAAAAATGTACAAAAGCCCATGCAAAATTAGCCGATATTGTTGCTGTTTTTCGCGAATACAAAGCAGTCATGCACAAAATCAAAGAAGACCAGGAAATAATTGATGCGCACGAAGATGCTGAACTTGTGGAAATGGCAGAAGAAGAACTAAAGGAACTAAAACCGGAGGTCGCAGAATATGAGGAGAAACTGACTATTTTGCTGCTGCCTTCAGATCCAAATGATGATAAAGACGTCATTGTGGAAATCCGCGGTGGAGCGGGCGGCGATGAGGCTGCTCTTTTTGCCGGAGTGCTCTTCCGTATGTATACACGTTATGCGGAAGAACGTGGCTGGCGCACCGAGGTTCTTGATTCCAACCCGACAGGCCTGGGCGGCTTTAAAGAAGTAGTTTTTCAAATATCTGGCAGCGGTGTCTTCAGCCGTCTGAAATTTGAAAGCGGCGTTCACCGTGTGCAGCGGGTGCCGGAGACAGAATCACAAGGCCGCGTGCATACTTCGACAGTTACTGTTGCCGTATTGCCGGAAGCGGAAGAAGTTGACGTGGAAATTAACCCGGCAGACTTAAGGATTGATACCTATCGCGCAGGCGGCGCAGGCGGCCAGTATGTAAATAAGACAGAATCCGCAGTACGCATGACGCATTTGCCCACAGGCATCGTAGCTCAGTGTCAGGATGAAAAGTCACAGCTGAAGAATCGCGAAAAATGCTTACGTGTGTTACGAGCAAGAATTCTGGAAAAAGCGGAAGAAGAACAACGTATGGCAACTGCCGAAGACCGCAAGAGCCAGGTTGGAACCGGCGACCGCAGCGAACGCATCAGAACCTATAATTTCCCGCAGGGACGCGTAACTGATCACCGCATTGGTCTGACCCTGCACAAATTGGATACCATTATAGATGGCAGCCTGGATGAATTATTGGATGCGCTTGTTACTGCCAAACAAAGTGAACGTTTGCAGCAGGTGAAATAAATGGAAGAGTCACAGACAAAAGATGTATGGACTATTGTTAAAATATTGGATTGGACCAGGCAGTATTTCGCAGACAAGGGGATTGAAAATCCCCGTTTGGATGCAGAGATACTGCTTTGTGCTGTGCTTTCCTGCCCACGGATCAATCTCTACGTCCATTTTGATCAGCCGCTGAAAGCTGATGAGCTCGCCAAATACCGAGGATTCGTCTTACGACGTGGACGGCAGGAACCCTTAGCCTATATTTTGGGTGAAAAAGCTTTTATGAATTATACTTTCAAAGTAACACCGGCAGTACTGGTGCCAAGGCCGGAAACAGAACTTTTAGTGGAAAGTCTGGTCGCGCTGAACGACAGCAGCAAGAAAATCAAAGTTTTGGACTTGGGTACGGGCAGCGGTGCTATCATCATTTCGCTCCTCAGCCTTCTGCCTTTGGCTGAAGGCACAGCAGTTGATATTTCGCCAGCGGCGCTTGCGGTTGCCGCGGAGAATGCCGAAAGGCTCGGTGTGAGGGAACGCTTTACACCAATATTGTCCGACCTTTATGCCAAATTACCGGCAGGTTCGCAGTATGATGTTATTGTCTCCAACCCGCCGTACATACCTACAGAAGATATAGCCACGCTTGCCGCTGATGTGCAGAAGGAACCGAAAGGTGCTTTGGATGGCGGCAGGGATGGTCTTGATTTTTATCGCAGGATTATCGCCGGTGCTTCAGATTATTTACTGCCAGGAGGTTTGCTGGCTTTTGAAATCGGCATTCACCAGGGAAAAGCTGTCAGCAAACTTTGCCAAGAACATGGCTATGGTGTGACGGCAGTTCGCAAGGATTATGCCGGTATCGAACGGATGATTTTTGCAGCGAAAGAAGGCTCAGTATATGCAAACTCGCTTATGGCGATTGATCAAGAATGAAGAACAGTTAAATGAAGAAAAATTGAAGGAAGCCGCTGTTTTAATTAGAGAAGGCGAGGTAGTTGCTTTCCCGACGGAAACGGTTTATGGCTTGGGTGCCAACGGACTTAATGGCAATGCTGTCAGAAAAATTTTTGCAGCCAAAGGACGTCCGGCCGATAACCCTTTGATCCTTCATATAGCTGAAAAGAGAGAAATAGAAAAATTAACAACAGGTTTATCGGCGAATGCGCAGGCATTAATGCAGGCTTTTTGGCCTGGCCCGCTTACGCTGGTCGTGCCTAAATCCAGCATTATACCTGATGAAGTCAGTGCCGGCCTGGCTACGGTAGCTGTAAGGATGCCGGTTCATCCGGTGGCACGCAAACTTATTGGCTTAGCAGGTTGCCCAATAGCGGCTCCTTCAGCCAATAAATCCGGTAAACCCAGTCCGACTAATGCACAGGACGTTCTGGAAGATATGGAGGGCCTGATTGCCGGTGTCATTGATGGCGGCAGCAGTGATATTGGACTTGAGTCTACTGTGGTGGATACGACGGCACCTGTGCCCGTGATTTTAAGACCGGGCGGTATCACAAAAGAAATGCTGGAAAAAGTTCTAGGCGTTGTTGATGTTGATCCCGGGTTGAGCGGCAGCAGCGAATGCAGACCAAAAGCACCGGGTATGAAATATCGTCATTATGCGCCAAAAGCACCAATGTATCTGTTTGTCGGTGAGGAAACCGCAGTGCAAATGGAAGCAGCGATAATAAAAGGTCTGGCAGCCGGCAAAAAAATTGGCGTCATTGCTGATGCCGCTGCGGCCAGTGAGTTACCAAGAGACAGCATGCTCGTTATCAAAAATTGGCAGGAAGATCAGGCAGTCTTGGCGGAAAATCTTTTTGCTTGGCTGCGTGATTTCGATCACGCAAAAGTTGATGTAATTCTAGCTCAAGGAGTTGCGGAAAACGGCTTAGGACTGGCTTTGATGAACAGACTGCGCAAAGCCGCAGGAAACAACATCCTGCTCGCAAAGGACCGAAAACTTTTCGTACAAAGTGGTACGCGCCCGGAATTTTTGTGATAAAATAGCATTATGGTTCGTCCTATGAATAATTATGTTGGGAGTGAAGCAGGTATGAGGATTGCAATTGGCAGCGATCATGGCGGATTTCATTTAAAGGAGCACATAAAAAAATATCTGCAGGAGAAAGATGTTGAAGTGCTGGATTTTGGTACTTTTACGGAGGCTTCGGTTGACTATCCTGATATTGCTGAAAAAGTGGGGCGGGCAGTTGCCGCAGGAGAACCCAAAAGAGGTATTCTGATTTGCGGTACGGGTATAGGCATTTCTATAGCTGCTAATAAAATTCACGGTATTCGCGCCGCACTTTGTGCTGATGTTTTTTCAGCATTGATGAGCCGTGAGCATAATGATGCTAATATTCTTTGCCTTGGTGAACGTACTTTAGGAGTCGGTCATGCTGAGATGATAGTTGATACCTGGCTGCATGGAGTTTTCCAAGGAGGACGGCATGCAACAAGAACCGAGAAAATTACGAAATTAGATGAAGCAAGGTGATTGTGTTGCCGGTAGAAAAAATTAAGCAACAGGTTGCAGCAGCAGCTGAAGAACTGATTGAAGCGGCCGCACCGAAACGAGGAGAGGTTTTTGTCGTAGGCTGCAGCACGAGTGAAGTTTTAGGCAGTAAAATCGGTACTGCCGGTTCTCTGGAAACAGCAAAGGCAATTTTTGCCGCATTAAGGGAAGTTACTTCTGCGCATGGTTTATATCTCGCAGTACAGTGCTGCGAACACCTCAACCGCTCCCTGGTGACAGAGACGAAAGCAGCAGAAAAATACTGTTGGGAAGAGGTAGCAGTAAGGCCTGTGGCGCATGCCGGTGGTTCTTTGGCACAAGTGGCTTATGATACTTTTTGCCAACCAATCGTAGTAGAAAAAATCACTGCCCATTTGGGCCTTGATATAGGACAGACACTGATAGGTATGCATCTTAAACGTGTTGTCGTACCAGTGCGTTTGTCACAAAAAGAAATAGGCGCAGCTATTTTGACTGCTGCCAGGACTCGCCCGCCCTATGTAGGCGGTGAAAGGGCCGTATATTAAAATAGTTGAGGGGGATTTTGATGTATTTGAATAATTTGCAAGCTTCTGACCCGGCAATCTATGCTGCAATACAAGAGGAATTAGGCAGGCAGCGTAACAAAATTGAATTGATTGCATCTGAGAACTTTGTAACTACCGCGGTGATGGAAGCCATGGGTACTGTACTGACCAATAAATACGCGGAGGGCTACCCAGGACACCGTTATTACGGCGGCTGCGAATACGTCGATAAAGTTGAAACATTGGCTATCGAACGTGCTAAAGAACTTTTCGGCGCTGAACATGCCAACGTGCAGCCTCATTCCGGCGCTAATGCCAATACTGCTGTGTATTTTGCTTTCCTGAAACCAGGCGATACCATCATGGGCATGAATCTTTCTCATGGCGGTCACTTGACTCACGGCAGCCCTGTTAATATTTCCGGTACTTATTTCAATATCGTTCCTTACGGTGTAAATCCGGAAACCGAAACTATCGACTACAATGAGCTGGAAAGACTGGCAGAAGAACACAAACCGAAAATTATCGTTGGTGGCGCAAGTGCGTATCCGCGTATAATTGATTTTGAAAGAATGGCAGAAATTGCTCATAAAGTCGGAGCTTTACTGATGATTGATATGGCACATGTTGCTGGTCTTGTCGCTGCAGGCCTGCATCCGAGCCCGGTACCTTATGCCGATATAGTTACCACTACCACCCACAAAACTCTGCGTGGACCACGCGGCGGGTTGATTCTGTGCAAAGAGAAATACGCGAAAGCAATTGACAAGGCTATTTTCCCAGGCACCCAGGGTGGTCCTTTGATGCATGTAATTGCTGCCAAAGCAGTTGCTCTGCACGAAGCTCTGCAGCCAGAATTCAAAGTTTACCAACAGTCTATTTTAGATAATTGCAAAGCTTTAGCTGAAGGACTTCTGTCCGAAGGCTTCCGCCTTGTTTCCAATGGCACTGATAACCACTTGCTGCTGGTTGACGTCCGCGGGCAAGGTTTGACAGGTAAAGAGGCTGAACACCTGCTGGATGAGGCTGGTGTCACCTGCAATAAAAATACCATTCCGTTTGACCCGGCAAGCCCGTTTGTAACAAGCGGTATTCGCTTGGGAACAGCTGCTGTTACCTCAAGAGGTTTCAAGCAAGAAGACCTTAAAGAAGTTGCTGCAATTATTGGTTTGGTATTAAATAACCCGGCAGACTTGGATAAACGAAAAGAAGCGGCAGCGAGAGTTGCTGCTCTCTGCAAGAAATATCCGATGTATCCGGAGCTATAATTTAGAAAAAGGGGCAATTTAAATGAAAATCAAGGTAGTTGATCATCCTTTAATCAGACACAAATTAACAATGATGCGTGACGCTGAAGCCGGCTCTAAAGATTTCCGCGAGTTGCTGGATGAAATTGCTATGCTTATGACTTACGAAATTACACGTGATTTCAAATTAGATGAAGTAAGTGTTACAACACCTATTACTACTTGCACAGGCTATCGTCTGGCAACTACGTGCATAACCGTTGTACCTATTCTGCGTGCAGGCTTAGGTATGGTAAATGGTGTTTTGAAGCTGATTCCTAATGCGAAAGTAGGACATATCGGACTTTACAGGGATCCTAAGACACTGAGACCTGTTGAATATTACTGCAAGTTACCGCCAGACATGAGTGCTGAAGCAATAGTCGTCGATCCGATGCTTGCTACCGGCGGCTCTTCGGCTGCTGCAATCTCCATGCTCAAAAAACGCGGTCTCAAAAATATTCGTTTGATGTGTCTTGTAGCTGCACCGGAAGGTGTAGAAGTTGTTAACAAGGAACATCCTGATGTTGAAATCTTTACGGCTGCGCTTGATGACCACCTGAATAGCCACGGCTATATTGTTCCTGGCTTGGGTGATGCCGGCGACCGTATTTTTGGGACGAAATAATTATGTCGAACAGACCAGATTGGGATTCTTACTTTATGGAAATGGCACAGGTTGCCAGCAAACGTTCTACCTGTTTGCGCCGCAGTGTCGGTGCTGTTATTGTCAAGGATAAGAGAATTCTTGCTACTGGTTATAACGGGACACCAAAAGGTATGGCTCATTGCGAAACAGTTGGTTGTCTTCGTACAAAGCTGAATGTTCCGTCAGGCAAAATGCATGAACTTTGCCGTGGTATCCATGCGGAGCAGAATGCTGTAATCCAGGCAGCAGTATATGGCGTATCTGTTGACGGTGCTACCTTGTATTGCACACACCAGCCTTGCGTTGTCTGCACAAAAATTTTGATTAACGCAGGTATCAGGAGAATTGTTTACGCTAATCCTTATCCGGATGAGTTAGCTGAAAACATGATGAAAGAAGCAACTGATCTGGAAATAGTTATCTGGACACCGGAAACAAGTGCCAAATAAAAAATAAATATAAATGTAGGAATGCGCAGTCATTCCTACATTTTTTACATC
>CAYLRW010000047.1:0-12928 GCA_964386405.1 uncultured Acidaminococcales bacterium
TTCTGTTTCCAGCAATGTAGGAGCACCGTAGCTCGTGCCTGCCAGTATCGCCTTTTGCAAAGCTGAGGTAACTTCTGGGTGCGCATGACCCAGAATCATCGGTCCCCAGGATTCAATATAATCAATGTAGTCATTGCCATCGATATCATAAATATGGCTGCCGCTGGCCTTGGCAATAAAAGGCGGCGTACCGCCGGCACTGCGGAAAGAACGCACAGGGCTATTCACGCCGCCGGGAATTACTTGTTTTGCTGCGGCAAAAGCCGCCGCCGATTTTTCCAGATTCAATGTCATAGCTTTTCTGTACTCCTTCAACCTTCAAATTTATAAAACTTACTTTTCCTGCAGCCAACGTGCGGCGTCAAGTGCGTGATAAGTAATGATGATATCTGCGCCTGCCCTCTTCATGCCTAGCAATGTCTCCAGCACGATGCGCTTTTCATCAATCCAGCCGTTGGCTGCGGCAGCTTTGACCATCGCATATTCGCCACTGACATTATAAACCACTAAAGGCAAATCAAAATTATCGCGAATCTGGCGCACCACATCAAGATAAGCCAGTGCAGGCTTCACCATCAGCATGTCAGCGCCTTCTGCGACATCCAAAGCAGCTTCCCGTATCGCTTCCCGCGCATTAGCAGGATCCATCTGGTAAGAGCGACGGTCGCCAAACTGCGGAGCTGAATCTGCTGCCTCCCGGAAAGGGCCGTAATAGGCTGAAGCATATTTGACAGAATAGGACATGATCGCCACATCCTGAAAACCATGTTCGTCTAATTTTTCCCGGATAGCCAGTACTCGTCCATCCATCATATCAGAAGGAGCTACAATATCAGCACCCGCTTCCGCATGACTGAGCGCCGTCTGTGCCAACAGCGGCAGCGTGGAATCGTTGTCGATTTTTTCGCCGTTCAGCATGCCGCAATGCCCATGGCTGGTATATTCGCACAGACAAACATCGCTAACGACAACTAGTCCCGGCAGCGCTTTCTTGATCTGACGGATTGCTTCCTGCACCGGACTCGCAGCATCCCAGGCACTGGAACCTTGTTCATCCTTGTATTCTGGCAGTCCGAAAACGATAACC
The DNA here is from genome assembly GCA_964386405.1 of uncultured Acidaminococcales bacterium. GTDB lineage: Bacteria > Bacillota > Negativicutes > Acidaminococcales > Acidaminococcaceae > RZYP01. The sequence continues at coordinate 1,088 of CAYLRW010000047.1, forward strand.
GCCGGAATACCTGCCGCATAAGCTTCTTCAGCAAGCTTTACTGCCATGTCTGGCGAAAGGTGATAAATACCCGGCATAGATGCAATTTCTTTCTTGATACCCTGGCCGGGTACTATAAATAATGGGAAAACAAAATCTGCTGCTGATAATTCAGTTTCACGCACCAGCGTGCGTACACCGGCCGATACCCGCAGGCGTCGGGGCCGAATAAATGGTGTTGTCATTTTTCTTCCTCCCCATACAATTCTTGAATGGCTTTGACTAAGCCTGTAATAGTATATTCCTCAGCTTTAACATCAGTCTTGATGCCATATTCTTCACAGGTTTCAGCTGTAATCGGGCCAATACAAGCCACTTTGGCCTTCTGAATCAGCTTAGTGCCATCATCACCCAGTAATTGCAAAAGATTGGTCACAGTGGAAGAGCTGGTAAAGGTTACTACATCAATCGCGCCTGACTGAAGCTGCTCTCTTACCAAGTCACGGTCAGCAGTACCTGTTACTGTCCGATAAACAGGAACTACGTTGACGCTGGCACCCATCTCACGCAATTTTTCCGGCAGCACATCTCTGGCTTCCAGCGCTCTTGCCAGCAGTATATTCATGCCGGGTTGAATTTCTCCCTGCAAAGCATCCACGATGCCTTCGGCACGAAATTCCGGCGGTACAATATCCGCTTTAATGCCGTAGTTTTTCAATTTGGCGGCTGTCTGCGAACCGATGGCAGCTACTTTAGCATGGACGAGAGCACGACAGTCATAACCATCAAGCCACAGTCGCTCGAAAAAGCGTTCCACACCATTGGCACTGGTAAAAATTACCCAGTCATATTGCGCAAGCTTCTTGAAAGCATCATCCAGCGGCTGAAAGCTTTCCGGCTCTACAATCTTGATAGCAGGTGCTTCTATACAACGTGCGCCTAGTTTTTCCAATTCATTAGTCAAAGCACTCGCTTGTTCTCTGGCTCTGGTTACCAATACAGTTTTGCCGAATAACGGTTTAGTATCAAACCAAGCCAACTGCTGACGCAAAGCAGCTACTTCACCTACCAGAAAAATAGCAGGCGGCTTTAATCCCTGTTCTGCTACATCCTGCGCAGCTCTGCCGACCGTCGTTTCGAGCACACGCTGCTCCGGCTTCGTGCCCCAACGGATAACGGCTGCGGGTGTCGTTGCCGGACGGCCATTTTCGATAAGCTTTGCCGTTATGTGCGGCAGATTTTCCACACCCATCAGAAACACCAGGGTATCGACACCTGTCGCTAATTTATCCCATTTAATCGTTGATTCGCTTTTTGTCGGATCTTCATGCCCGGTCACCACAGCAAAAGAAGTTGCAATGCCTCTGTGTGTTACCGGAATCCCTGCATAAGCTGGCACTGAAATCGCAGAAGTTATACCTGGCACCACTTCAAAAGGAATGCCGTTTTCAACCAGTTTCAGTGCTTCTTCGCCGCCGCGGCCAAAAACGAAAGGGTCGCCGCCCTTCAGGCGTACGACAGTTTTACCCTCCAACGCCTTGTCTACCAGCACCTGATTAATTTCTTCCTGACGCATGGTGTGTTGGCTGGAAGCTTTACCGACATAGATCATTTCGGCATCCGGGCGGGCAGCCGCCAGCAGACGTTCATCGGCCAGCCTGTCATAGACGATGGTATCCGCCATCTGAATATATTCATGCCCTTTCACACTGATAAGCTTGTAATCACCGGGGCCTGCCCCTACTAGATAAACCATTCCTGGCATAATTTTCCTCCTACTATCTGTTCGCTTACCACCTGCAAGGTGGCAGCGTATTTATTTATCAATTTTTATAATCAATATTCGATAAGTTCATCAAGAATTTCTTTGCCGCCGGCCGCCAGCATTTTTTGTGCCAACTTGATGCCAAGCTCTTCGGCTTCAGAGCAGCAGCCGCAAATTTGTTCGCGCACTTCTCTGGTTCCATCTATTTTCAGGATTGTTGCTTCTAGCAGCAATTGATCGCCATTCACTTCGCCATGGACACCGACAGGCACCTGACAGCCTCCCTGTACTTCTCTCAGATAAGCACGCTCTGCTGTTACCGCCGCAATCGTTTCGCTGTCATTTAAAAATTCCAGTACCGACAGTACTTCTGCATCAGCCTGTCTGGTTTCAATGGCCAGAGCCCCCTGGCCTACCGCCGGCAGACAGATTTCGATCGGAAGAATTTGCGTTATATATTGTTCAAGGCCCAAACGCTTAAGACCCGCAGTAGCCAGAATTATTGCGTCCATTTCCTGGTTCTCCAGCTTCTTGATTCTGGTATCAAGATTGCCGCGCAGATCAATCGTCTGCAAATCCGGTCGGTATTTAAGGATCTGCGCCCTTCTTCTCAAACTGGAAGTTCCGACTTTTGCTCCTTGTGGTAATGCATCAAGAGACTTGTAACGCAGGCTGACAAATGCATCACTGGCATCAGCGCGGGCAGTAATTGCTGCCAGCATTAACCCTTCCGGCAATTCGGTTGGCATATCCTTCAGGCTATGCACCGCCAAATCAATTTCGCCGCTCAGCATGGCGTTTTCTAATTCCTTGGTAAATAATCCTTTGCCGCCGATTTTCGCCAGCGGCACATCAAGGATTTTATCGCCGGTCGTAACTATCTTTTTCAGAGTGACCTCAATCTCAGGATACCTTGCGCGAATACGGCCGGCAATGTGTTCTGCCTGCCAGAGGGCAAGCTTACTGCCGCGCGTACCTATAACAACATTTTGTTTCATTATTATTGTTCTCCTCTGTCTGCTCAAGTTTGAATAACCCACAAATGGCATCGACATAAAAATGTTCCTTGCTGGTTCCCGTTACTTCATTCATGCTGATCATGGGATCACGCATCAATTTACGCACGATCATCTTCGACATATTTTCCATGATTTTTCTTTCTTCCGGTGAAATATCCGGCAGCTTTGCCAAAGCACGTTTAACTTCCCGCAGCCTCATTTGTTCTGCTTTATCGCGTAAATTAGCCAATACCGGCTGGTAAGAAAGATAACGGAATTTTTCTACCAAATCAGCTCTCTCAGCATCAATGATCTTTTCTGCCGCCAACGCTTCTTTCTTCCTTAATTTGATGTTCGTCGCTACAACCGCTTCCAGGTCATCTATATTGTATAAAGTAACATCTTTGATTTCACCAACCTCAGGTTCTACATCCCTTGGGACAGCAATATCAATAAAAATAAGCGGTCTGCCTTCTCTTTGCGGCATCAAGCTGTCAACGTCCCTCGCACGTACCATATAATGCGGAGCCCCGGTAGATGTAATCACTATATCTGCCTCGTTTGCAGCCGCTATATAGCTTTCAAAATGAACAGCCACACCTTGGAATTTCTCAGCTAATTCCACTGCTCTTTTATAATTGCGGTTAGAGACAAAAACGGTTTTCACCCCATTAGCAACAAGGTGTCTGGCTGTGAGTTCGCTCATCTGCCCTGCGCCAATAAGCAACACATTGGATTCCTTCAAATCTCCAAAAGCTTTCTTCGCCATTTCCACAGCAGCATAACTTACCGATACTGCGCTATAAGCAATATGAGTCACAGTACGCACCTTTTTACCAACTGCTATAGCTCTGTGAAACAAAGTATTCAGCACGGTGCTGGTGCTATCAGCATCACGTGCCAATGAATAAGCCCGCTTTACCTGGCTCAAGATTTGTCCCTCTCCTATAATAAGCGAATCCAAGCTGGAAGCCACTCGAAACAGATGATTAATACAGTCTTCACCAGTAAAAAAGAATAAAAACTTCTTGGCATCTGGCGGATTCACTGCCATGCGCTGCAAAAATTGACGCATGATTGGCAGCGCCTCTTCAGCATCGTCCACAACAGCGTACAATTCAGTACGATTACAGGTGGACAGCAGAACGCACTCGTTGAACCCATCACAGCTGCAAAAATATTTCAATGCCAGCTTAATCTGCTCTTCCGAAAAAGAAAAACATTCCCGCACTTCAATCGGCGCGGTTTTATGATTTAATCCCAATACTACTAGCTGCATGACGAATCATTGCCTCCGCCTCTTCAATTCTGCCTTGCCGTAATAAGGCAAGGATATCTTCATTTATTGCTTCCCGCCAAAAACATTCACGCTCTTTGGAGGTTGCCAGTCTTTGCTTAAGTTCCCCGCGTACTTCATTCAAAAAATCAAGAAACTCGCCATATTCACCGCCATAACCCGCAGCTAATTGCTGGCGAAGCCTTTTTGCTAATACAGGACTTTTGCCTCCGGTAGAAACTGTCAGCAGCAAATCTCCGCGTTTAACCTGTGCAGGCACGGAGAAATTACCGAGTTCCGGCACATCCACAACATTAGCTAAAATGCCATTCTCTTCAGCTTCTCTGGCAACTGCCTCATTGACAAAAGGATCATCTGTCGCACAAATGACCAGGAAGAACCCGCCCAAGTCTCCTTCTTGGTAGGGCTTTGCTATATAATTAAATTGTTTCTTTCGCTGCATTTCTGCTAATTCAGCTGTCAGTTCAGGACTTAAAACAGTTACCTGCGCTTCAGCTGCTAGCAGCGACTTCACTTTACGGCAGGCAACACTGCCGCCGCCCACAACCAGACATCTTTTACCGCCAATGCGTAAATTTATCGGATAGTCAGTCATTTTTGCACCTTATTTCTTTCATCACATCTTTACGCCTGCTCAATCCTGGTAATAAAAAATCCCCGCAAAATATGCGAGGAAGAATAAAGACAAAGGTGATGATATGTCGGTTCACGTTTGTGCCACCCTCCCCATCGCTCGTAGGTTTAACGGTGATTGCAAACAGGCAGTTCTCCTGACTCTGGATCATCGTTCACCCAAACCTTCCCAAGAATATTCTTAGTGGCATCTCATGGGGTCGCTCCTCATTACAGTGGCGGGACCGCGCCGGGCTTGCACCGGCTTATCTATTAAGACCAAAGGTCACCTGTTTTTATCATATGAAATTTTCAAGTCATTTTAACGGAATCTATTATACTATATACATCCAATTTTAGCAAAAAAACGCACCGCTTATTTACGTCTGCGTGCTTTGAAGTTGTATGGTGCAGGAAAGCCTCAATAATTGTCGAATTAATCTGGATGTCAAGAAACAAGCAAAGAAGGCAGATGAAAAAATTGTGGCAGAAAACAAGCAGTGACGAACAAAACGAAAATGAAGTGTTCGCTTTTCAGCAACATTATGTCCAGCATAATAATTCTCAGTTCATGAAAAATATCTCACTGCTCACCTTCATCATGCTTATTTGCACCTTACTATCTTTGTTTATCAAAAGTATTGATAGCATAGAATCCAATGTCGTAATGGTTTATTTACTCGGTGTTATCATTTTTTCCTATCTTGCCAATGGCTATGTCTATAATTTTTTGGCTTCGCTTTCCGGTGTGCTCCTATATAATTTTTTCTTTACTGAACCCTATTACACACTGGAAGTCTACAGGCACGATTACCTGATAACCTTTCTGATCATGTTCATCGTAGGTTTTTTCACCAGTACGCTGACTATGAAAATCAAATGGGAAACTTTTCTGGCTGAAGAACGGGAGCAGCGCATTAAAGCCTTATATATTATAGGCAGAAAACTGTTGAGCGTCAAAAACAGCGGTCATCTGGCAGAAATATCTGCACAGGAAATTGCCAAGCAGTTTGCTGCCGATGTTTTGGTTCAATTTTTTAATGATAATAACGAGATATCCAACAGATATGTCGCAGGCAGCGATTTATTTGTTGATGATAAAGAACGTGTCGCCTGTTTAGAAGCCTGCCAGTCAGGAATTCCCTGTGGTTTTGGCACCAAGCTTTTTCCCAAGGCTCATGGTTATTATCAGCCAATTATTGGGCAAGACGGAGTTATCGGTATTATCGGCGTTATTTTTTCACCAACCATGCCGCCCACTAACCTGCAAACAGGGTTCCTTGAAACTATAGCTTCGCAAATTGCTGTTGTCTTAGAACGCGAAAAACTTTATGAAAAACAGGCCGAAACCCAAATGCAAGTACAGCGTGAACGCTTGCGGGCAGATATGTTCAGAACTATCTCGCATGATTTGCGCACCCCGCTTACCGGCATAATTGGTTCAGCCAATACGGTTCTTGATAATTACGCCAATATCAGCGATGAAATTAAAAAAGACTTTTTGCATAATATTTACGAGGATGCTTGCTGGTTGAATGAAATGGTAGAAAACATCTTGCATATCACGCGCTTTGATGAAGGGCGCATCAAATTAAACATTGAAGAAGAGGCAGCCGAAGAAATTATCGCCGAGGCCATCAGCCGTGTAAAAAAACACGCACACAATCACCAAATCAACACAGATATCCCACCCAGCCTGATTCTTCTGCAAGCAGACGGCGTTTTGCTGACCAGGGTACTGGTGAACCTTTTGGAAAACGCTGTGAATTATACTCCCGAAGGCAGCCTGATTTCAGTATCTCTTAGTAAAAGCGACGAAAATGTTTTATTCGAAGTCAACGACAACGGTCCTGGCATTCCAGAAGAGAATTTGCCGCACATATTTGAGAGGTTTTATCCTCATCCGGCAAAAGCTTACGGTGGACGCCGCAGCACCGGTCTTGGCCTTTCCCTATGCAAATCAATTGTCGAGGCACACGGTGGTCGAATAATGCTCAGCAACAATAAACCTCACGGCACTAAAGTGCAGTTCTGGATTCCTGTCAAGGAGGTACCTAGCGATGCAGCCCTTAATTCTGATAGCAGATGATGAAAAATCTATTCGTAATTTCTTAAAGGTGTCACTTGAAACACAAGGTTATAAATGTCTGGAAGCCGATTGCGGTGCCAATACACTTATGCTCGCAGCTTCGCATAACCCTGACATTCTTATTCTTGATTTGGGTTTGCCGGACATAGATGGTGTCGAAGTCATCAAGAAACTCCGTGCCATATCCAGAATGCCCATCGTTATCGTTTCTGCGCGCGGACATGATCGTGAAAAGGTCGAGGCTCTTGATGCCGGCGCAGATGATTATCTGACTAAGCCCTTCAGTGTGCCTGAACTGCTGGCACGTATTCGTGTTATCCTGAGACGGCATTCATCTGACCCCGCGGCGCTCGAACAAAATAAGTCTGAATTCAAAATTGGCAGCCTGCTTGTTGATGACAATAGGAGGCGAGTATGGCTGGGTAACGAGGAAATCCATCTCACACCCAATGAGTATAAGGTCCTGGTTCTTCTCATAAAATACCAGGGCAAAGTGCTCACCCATAAATTCATTATTGATAATATTTGGGGTGGTATGCTTGACGATGATACTCAATCCTTACGCGTATGTATGGGCAACCTCAGACGAAAATTGAAAGAAGACCCTGCAGAGCCTCGCTATATCATTACAGAAATAGGTGTCGGCTATCGTTTGGCGGATGAATAAGCAGTAGTAAAAACAAAAAAGCAAGTTCCATACTATCTGACCACTGGCTGTAATACTAAGAAATTAGTATTACAGCTTTTTTATCTTCACAAAAAACTTATATGGCTCAGACAAAGCTTCACAATAAATTGATGCAGACTCAGCTATACTGAATTCGAAAGGAGTTGTATCCGGTCATGTATAAACTTGAGAATTCCAATAACCAATTTAAACAATGCATAAGCTCAGCAATCGCTGACCTTCGCTGTAAGAATTTAAAACCAGCCTATGAACAGATTGTCGAAGCAATGCACATATACCCAGATGCGCCTCAACCACACAATTTACTCGGCATCTGGTTTGAATTGAAAGGTGATGGAGTCATGGCACGCCGCCACTATAGAGCTGCTTATTCCCTTGACCCCACTTTTCAACCTGCCTGCAAGAATATTGAACGCATCTGTTCTTTTGAGAACTTCAATTCCTATGAATTTTATTTTGGTGACGAGCAAGAAAAATAAAGGCATAATTTGCCGATTTAGGGAGCACATTTATGTATATCACTATCGTTGGCTGCGGCAGACTTGGCAGTATGCTGGCAGAAGATTTAGCTAATAACGGGTACGACATCGCTATCATTGACAGAAATGCCAAAAACCTGGAGACACTCGGCTCTGGGTTTAATGGTTTGCGTATCAAAGGCGTCGAATTTGATAATGATGTTCTTATTGATGCCGGTATCAAACACGCTGACTGTCTAATCGCTGCTACCCCCTTTGACAATATCAATATCACAGTAGCTTTGGTTGCCAAAAAGATATTCAGCGTTCCGCGCATTATCGCCAAAATCAACGACCCGCAAAAAAAACGTGTATATGACGGTCTGGCAATTGAGACAATCAACCCTACAGAGTTAAGCGCCTACATACTGAAAACAAGAATCGAGGAAAAGCTCAAATGAAATCAATCATTATCGGCGGTGGCAAAATTGGTTCCAATCTGCTTAAAACATTGAAAGAACGCGGCTATGATGTCACGCTGATTGAAAAGAGTGAGGAAATTTGCCGCAAGATAGCTAATGATATTGAAGCCGATATTATCTGCGGTGACGGCACTGATTTGGATGTGCTGCATGATGCAGGCATCAGGAACGCTGACCTGCTAGCAGCCGTGACAGGCAAAGATGAAGAAAATCTTGTCATCTGCCAGATAGCTGAAATGGAATTCCAAATTAAAAAATCAATTGCCAGAGTCAATAATCCCAAAAATATTGCCATGTTTAAAGCACTGGGCGTTGACCAGACTGTCTGCAGCACCGAAGTAATCGCTAATCTGATCGAATACGAATTTGACCGCGACATCTGCAAAATTGTCCAAACCTTTGATCGTGGCGCGATGGTCCTTATTGAAGTTACGATTCAGGAAAATAACCGCTGGCTGAATTGCTTTATCAAAGACCTGAAACTGCCTGCAGAATGCGTTGTCGCCTCCATTCTCCGCAATAGCCAGAGTCTCTATGCGCGTGGTGATACCCAGATACTTTTGAATGACCGAGTTTACATCATCACTAACCATGCTACATTTCTTAAAATTAAAAACTATCTGCAAAGCGGAGTGACACCTCATGTTAAATAATAAAACTGAAATAATGGGATTTATTTTAGAAGTACTTTCTGCTTTTCTCTACTGTGGTTTAATTTATACCGCGGTTCTCTTTGCAATGTGGTGATAACATGAAAAATAACAGTATGATTTACTCAGACTTTTTGATTATCAGCTATTATACGGGTTATATTGTGCTGGGCACCGCTCTCTTAATGGTCATACCTATCACTACCGCGCTGCTTTTGCAGGAATGGAACCCCTTCCTTGACTTCGTTATCAGCATGTCCATTTCCGTAATTATTGGTTTTGCTCTGATTTTTTGCGGTTGGGAAACGCGCAGCAATGGACTGCGCGTGGAGTGGAAACACGGCTTTATTATTGCCGCCATCTCCTGGCTGGTATTAATGCTGCTCTGCTCCACCCCTTATTTGCTCAGCGGTCATGTGAATAGTTTTCTGGATGCCTGCTTTGATGTCATGAGCGGTTTTACCACCACGGGACTTTTTCTGACGCAGGATCTTGACCATATCTCTGTTACTCTTAATATGTGGCGCCATCTGCTGACCTTTGTCGGCGGTCAGGGCATGGTAGTGCTCGCCCTCAGTTTCCTGCTGAAAAACCTTGGCGGTGCCTATAAGCTATATGTTGGAGAAGCCAAAGATATCGGACTTGTTCCCAACGTGGTCGGTACTGCCAGAGCAATCTGGAAAATCAGCCTCATCTATCTGGTTATCGGCACCTTAGCCTTATGGCTGTGCGGTATATATATTGGTCTCGCACCGCAATCCGCCTTTTTCCATGGTCTCTTCATCTTTGAAGCTGCCTGGAGCACCGGCGGTTTTGCCCCGAACACGCAAAATATAATGTATTATCACAGTTTTCCTTACGAAATAATCTCCATCATTATCTTCGTTCTGGGTTCCTTAAACTTCGGCCTGCATTATGCGGTTTGGCAAGGTAACAAAAAAGAACTGTTTAAAAACATTGAAATGCAAAGTTTTGTCATCACCTCTTTCCTTCTCTGTACCTTTACCGTTGTCAAACTTGCCCAACTTGGCATTTATACAGATGCCGTGACTGCTTTCCGCAGAATCGTCTATAATGTCTTGTCCGCTCATACAACAACGGGCTTCAATAACGTTTACGCCCTGCAGTTTGCGCAGGAATGGGGAGATTTTGGCATCCTCATGATGGTAATTGCCATGTTGATCGGCGGCTCGGCCTGCTCAACAGCTGGTGGTTTTAAGGGTCTGCGCGTTGGCATCGTATGCAAAGCACTAGTCGCTGATATCAGAAGACTGATCGCCCCTGAACGCGCAATCAAAGTTTACAAATACCATCACATCAAGGACTGTATTCTTGACGATGGGACGGTCAAAAATGCTTCGTTGATTATCTTTTGTTATGTTGTGTTATTCACTGTTACCACAGCGCTGGGCTTATTTTTCGGCTATCCTCTTGCTGAATCGGCTTTTGAGGCAGCTTCTGTTACCGGCAACGTCGGACTTTCAATTGGAATAACCACGTCCACAATGCCTGATCTTTTAAAAGTGCAGTACATCCTTGCCATGTATCTGGGAAGACTGGAATTCATTTCCGTCTTCGCATTGTTTGCCAATCTCATCGGAGGTTTGAAAAACTATGTACAAAACCGTTAAAACATTACTGATCATGCTTTTTCTCTCGCTCTCCCTCAGTACCCAAGTTCACGCTGCCGATAGAACTGAAATCAACACCCTCATAGAAAAATCGCAGGCTTTTGACGGCCAGACCGTTACGGTCGAAGGTGAGGCCCTTGGGGAAGCAATGCTGCGCGGCGAATACGCGTGGATCAATATCAGTGATAACACCAATGCCATCGGTGTTTGGCTGAAAGCTTCCGACGCTCAGAAAATTTCTGTCTTTGGCGACTACCGACATAAAGGTGATACCGTGAAAATTACCGGTATTTTTTCGCGTAATTGTGCAGAACATGGCGGCGACGTTGACATTCACAACCAAGCTATGGAAATTATCGAAAAGGGAACTAATGTGCCGGAAACAATAACCCAGACAAAGATAAATGCTGCCTCAGCACTTTTCTTGTTCGCCCTATTGTCCGCTTATATCTATTGGCGGCGAGTACATTAATTCCGCTTAAAAAAATTCCTTACTAACATACAAAAGACCGTTATGACAAAGGTAAATTTTGTCATAACGGTCTTACAATTTTCTTTAATCTATCTTTTCATAATTATTAATTAGCACAACCTTGCCAAAAGCAGCTCCTGCTTCCAAATAACGATGTGCTTCACCTGCTTCATTGAAGGCAAAAACTCTGTGATCAATTACCGGCCGCAGTTGACCCGCGTCAGCAATCTGAGCAATTTGGGTCAGAATATCGCCATAATGAGCACGCCCAATTCCGCTTACGAGAGGATACATGGTATAAACAACATGCAGCGTCAAGCCCTTGAAATTCATCAATGACAAATCATGCGTGCTGCGTGTGGCAATTGATACGACCTGGCCCAATGGTTTGACAGCCTCGAAGGATTTCTCCAGATTGGGACCGCCAACCGTGTCGAAAACAACATCAAACCCTTTGCGTGCCGTATATTTTTCAACATATTCCCTCACTGTTTCTTTGGTGTAATCAATAACCGCTTTGGCTCCTAATTCCATGCCGAGAGCTATCTTTTGAGGAGTAGAAGCAGTAGCATAAACTTCTGCGCCTGCCCATTTCGCTATTTGAACGGCAACATGGCCTACACCGCCGGCCGCAGCATGAACAAGGACCTTTTGTCCCCGTACAATATTGGTGCGATCAATAAGAGCCTGCCAGGCGGCCAGAGAAACGAGCGGCAAAGC